>JBBAQV010000049.1:0-7955 GCA_040400125.1 Burkholderiaceae bacterium | reverse complement strand
CTCTGCCCTGAATATTCGGCCGTCACCACCCACTGCTCCACGCCCCGGCCAGCCTGGGCGGGGGGCTTCGGCGACTCTGGCGCCTCTCTGGCAGGCCGTTCATGGGGTGAGGTTTTGGGGAAATGACTTGGCATGGGGCCTTAGGGGTATACTCCGTGACGCAGAGATGATTTCCGGTTAGTTGTCGTGTCCCTGTTTCAAATCAGGAAGAAACACGAAGCCAATCGATGCCTCTGCTCCAGATGCAGGTTGCTCTGGATTGTATTTGACCGCGGAGCGCAATGTCGCGTGGCCCGGCAAACGAGATTAACGAACACAACCGGATTGGTGTTGTTTAGCGTGACAAGTTTCCCTGACACAAGCTTAAGTCTTGCTTCGAAGCGCCCCACAGGCAGCTTCGCAGACGCGGCTGTCCTTTGCTTCAGTGTCCTGAGCCCGTCAACCACCCCTGCATCCCGTTTCACCAACAGCCTGCGCCATCCGCGCCAAGGCTCGCTCGTTCTCACTCGTCCCTGCCGTCCTCTCGTTCATTGCACGCTCCATTGAACCGCTAAGGCGGGTTTGGTGTCTGTTCATTGCAGACCCACTTAAGGAGTAGTGAGTAATGAAACGCATGCTGTTTAACGCAACCCACGCAGAAGAACTGCGGGTTGCCATCGTCGACGGCCAACGGCTGATCGATCTCGACATCGAAACCGCTGGTCGAGAGCAAAAGAAAAGCAACATCTACAAAGGCGTGGTCACCCGGGTTGAGCCCAGCCTCGAGGCCTGCTTTGTGAACTATGGGGAAGAGCGTCATGGCTTTCTTCCCTTTAAGGAGATCGCCAAGGAATACTTCCGCCCCGGTACCGACGTGGGCCGCTCCACCATCAAAGAGGCCATTGCCGAGGGCACCGAGCTTCTGGTTCAGATTGAAAAAGAAGAGCGTGGCAACAAAGGGGCCGCCCTCACCACCTTCATCTCGCTGGCTGGCCGTTACCTGGTGCTCATGCCCAACAACCCCCGTGGTGGTGGCGTGTCGCGCCGAATCGAAGGCGAAGAGCGCCAAGAGCTTCGCGAGACCATGGACCAGCTGGATGTTCCCGCAGGCACCAGCCTGATCGCACGGACAGCAGGCATTGGCCGCACCGCCGAAGAACTCCAGTGGGACTTGAACTACCTGATGCAGCTCTGGCGTGCCATTGATGACGCGCGCAAGCTGCAGCCCGGCGCCTACCTGATCTATCAAGAGTCCAGCCTGGTCATTCGCGCCATCCGCGACTATTTCCACCCCGATATCGGTGAGATCCTGATCGACAACGACGACATCTATGAACAGGCTCGCCAGTTCATGCTGCATGTCATGCCCGACATGGGCGCACGCGTGAAACGCTACAACGACGATGTGCCCTTGTTCTCGCGCTTTCAGATCGAGCATCAGATTGAAACGGCCTACTCGCGTGTGGTGCCTCTGCCCTCGGGCGGGGCTATCGTGATCGACCACACTGAAGCCTTGGTGGCCGTCGACGTTAACTCGGCTCGGGCCACACGTGGCTCTGACATTGAAGAGACCGCCTTTCGTACCAACACCGAGGCTGCAGAAGAGGTGGGGCGACAGCTTCGCCTGCGTGACCTTGGCGGCCTGATCGTGATCGACTTCATTGACATGGAGTCTGCGAAAAATCAGCGCGAAGTTGAACAGCGGCTTCGTGACGCCTTGCATTTCGACCGTGCCCGCGTTCAGATGGGCAAGATCTCTCGCTTCGGCCTGATGGAGCTCTCGCGTCAGCGGCTTCGCCCTGCGCTGAACGAAGGCTCCCACATCACCTGCCCACGTTGTAACGGCACGGGCGTGATTCGCGACGTCGATTCCAGTGCTCTCCACATTCTGCGTATTCTTCAGGAAGAGGCCATGAAGGAAGGCACCGCCGCCCTTCATGTTCAGGTCCCTGTGGAAGTGGCCACCTTCTTGCTGAATGAAAAGCGTGCAGATATTGCGAAGCTTGAGTTCCGACTCAAGGTCACCGTGGTGCTCATTCCCAATAAGCACCTCGAGACGCCGAACTACACCATCGAGCGCCTCAAGCACGACGATCCGCGTCTGGAAACCGTCAAGGCCAGCTATGCACTGGCCGACGAACCCGCCAAAGAAACCCCCTATCAACAACAAAAGAGCGAAGCCGTTGCTGCGAAGCCTCGTCAAGAGGCCGTGGTGAAAGGCATCACGCCAACAAGCCCCGCACCCATTTCGGCACGGCCGGTCGCCGCGGCTGCCGCTTCGAATGGCCAGGGCTTTTTCGCCAAGATTCTTGGATGGTTCTCGTCAAGCCCCGCCGAGACCGAAAAGCGTCCTGCCGCTCGCACCGGTGATCGCAACGATCGCAACAACCGAAGCCGTAACGGTCGTAACGATCGAAATGACCGAGGCGATCGTCAGGCCCGCAACGGCAAAGATGACCGCGGCCGTGAACAACGTGAGCCGCGTGAGCCACGTGAGCCCCGCGCGAAACAGGAAGGTGATCGCCAGGCCAAGCCTGCACGTCAGGAAGCCGGCGAAGCGAAATCCGGCGAAGCTCGCCAAGATGGACGTCGCGATGGCCGTCAGGAACGCAAGCCACGCCAAGACCGTGGCGACCGGTCCGCAGAACGCGCCGACGCCGAAGTGGCCCAGAACGCCCTCACCACGCCAAATGCTGAAACCGCCGAAATGGCCGAGGCGCTTGATCAAAAACGCACCGGTCGTCGTCGCCGTCGTGGTCGCGGTGGCCGCCGCGAGGAAGGCGATCAGCAGCAAAACCTCGAACTCAACTCAGACCAGACCGACGCTGACGAATCCGTGCAGGTTGAATCGACCGAGCCCGCCGTTGCATCGATGATGCCGGTCGCAGCGGTTGCGCCGGTGGCCGCTTATGTTCCAGCGGAACCACCAGTCGTTGCGGCTCCCGTGGTTCAACCCGTGGTGGTCGCCGAGCCTGCCCCGGCGCCCGTTACGGCAGCGCCAATCATCGTTCCCGCTCCGGTGTCAGAGGCTGTGCTCAAAGAGTCGCTGGATCAGGTTGGGCTGCAGTGGGTTCAAACCGACCCCGACAAGGTTGTTGCCGAGGCCGTGGCTGAACCGCCGCCCAAGCTTGGACGTGCGCCCCGCAAGAGCGACGCCGCCGCTGCGCCTCAGGAACCCCTGGTGATGGTGGAGACACGCTCGAACGGCTCCTGATCGATTCATAATGGCGTATGACCTACGGGCAGCGCATTTTTTCAATCGTTCCGGATTCCTCCGCAACGCCAAACGTTGAGAAGGCCAGGGTTGATCCCCTGGCCAACCCACCCTCGTGGGGGCTTGTGGCTGATCAACTTGGCCGCCCCCTTCGAGACCTTCGCATCTCCGTCATTGACCAATGCAACTTTCGCTGCACCTATTGCATGCCGAAGGAAGTCTTTGGCCGCGATTACGAATTCCTTCCGAAAGAATCGTTACTCAGCTTTGATGAAATCGAACGGCTCGCTCGAAGCTTTGTCCGGCTGGGCGTCGACAAGCTGCGAATTACCGGCGGTGAACCACTGCTGCGAAAAAACATTGAAGAGCTCATCCAGAAGCTGTCGTCGATTCAGACCGTTCACGGCAGGCCCATTGAAATTGCCATGACCACCAATGGCGTGTTGTTGGCCAAAAAAGCGGCCTCGCTTCGAGCGGCCGGGCTCAGCCGCATCACGGTAAGCCTTGACGCCCTGGACGACGCCACCTTTCGGCGCATGAATGACGTTGATTTCCCCGTGGCCGATGTGCTTCGTGGCATTGATGCCGCCGCCGAAGCAGGTCTTCGTGTGAAGGTGAACATGGTGGTTCAGCGAGGTGCCAATGAACAGGAAATTGTTCCCATGGCCCAGGCTTTTCGCGAACGTGGCCACACCCTTCGCTTCATTGAATTCATGGACGTCGGCTCATCAAACAGCTGGCAGCTTGATCGTGTCATGCCTTCACGGGAAGTCATCAACACCATTGACCAGGTCTTCCCCTTAGAACCCATCGGCCGCGACACACCGAATGAGGTCTCGGAACGTTGGCGTTATCGGGATGGCAAGGGCGAGGTCGGCGTGATCTCTTCGGTCACCAAGCCCTTCTGTGGGGACTGCTCGCGAGCGAGGGTCTCGGCCGAGGGCGTGGTCTACACCTGTCTGTTTGCGCCCTCAGGCACTGACCTTCGCGAACTTCTTCGCAGCCCAAAGCCGGTTAGCGACGATGAGCTTGCAGGCGTGATTTCGGGAATATGGAATCAACGGCGCGACCGTTATTCCGAAGAGCGATCAAGCCTTCAGGCTCATCCCGCCAAAAAGGTCGAGATGAGCTATATCGGAGGCTGACACAGGTCTTCAAGACACGCGTCTTGAAGACTCATGCATTACTTCTTTGACTTCAGCGGCGAAGGAAGGCTTGCGTAAAAAGCCGAAACGTTAGCAATGTCTTCCGCGGAAAGCGTGGCGGCCATGCCGTTCATGATGGCGTTTTTACGAGTGCCGTTTTTGTATTCCACCAGCACGCGCGCAAGATAGTCTGGGTACTGACCGGCCAGTTTGGGGTAGCTTGGGTCAATGACCGAAACACCGTCCACACCGTGGCAGGCCGCACAGAGTGCGCCGGCTTTTTCTTTTCCGGCCGCGATATTGGCCGCAAAAGACGGGGTGCTGGCAAGCGCAATGCCTGCGCCAACCATGAACGCCAGGGTCATGCGGGCCAAGGGCACCGAACCGTTCGAGAGCTTGAAGAATGTCGTCATGTCTTGGGCTCCTTATTTCTGGTTCGCGTAATAGGCCGCAAGGTCGGCGATGTCTTGATCAGACAAAGCCTTTGCAATGCCGGTCATGCTTGGATTGGGACGATCGCCGCTGCGATACGCCTTCAATGCGGCTTCAAGGTAAGCCTGGCTCTGACCCCCAATTTTGGGAACCCGGTAGGTGACAGGAAATGCTGTTTTGTAGTTGGGAATGCCGTGGCAGCCAATGCACATGGAATTCTTTTTGGCGCCTGCGGCGGCGTTCCCCACCACGGCAGCGGGCGCACCGGCTGACTGAGCCATCGCCCCGTTCAGACCGAATGCAACAAACGATGCGCTGGCCAGAAACGCCAAAGAAGCTTTGGCGCACAATGTTCCGACCAGTCCTTTTTGAAACGACTGTTGAGTAATGTTCAGCATGTCTCCCCCCGTGTTGAACAGGCGAAATCTTAGCATGCCACGGGGGGACTTCCCTTAAGTCATCAGGCCGCGCAACAAAAACCCGTTGAGCCTACGGACAAAGGCTGCAGGGTCTTCAGGCTGCCCGCCTTCGGCCAGCAGCGCCTGATCGAAGAGCACCCAGACCAGATCGTCAAAGCTGCCCGACTGCTGATCCAGGGCCTTCACCAGGGGGTGGTCGGGATTGAGCTCAAGAATGGGTTTGCGCTCGGGGGCTTTCTGGCCCGCCTGCTTCAAAAGCCGCTCCAGATGGCCGCTCATGTCGTGCTCGTCCGACACCAAGCAGCAGGCCGATTCGGTCAGGCGATGAGTCATACGCACCTCTTTGACCTTGTCACCCAGAACCGACATGGCTTTCTCGAGCACTGGCTTGTACTTTTCCTCGGCCTCCGGCGCGGGCTTGTCGTCCGCATCGGCAAGCTTGCCAAGGTCGAGCGCGCCCTTGGACACCGACTGCAGACCCTTGCCCTCGAACTCGGTCAAGAAATTCAGCATCCACTCGTCCACCCGATCCGTCAGCAGCAAGACCTCGATGCCCTTTTTCTTGAAGACCTCAAGGTGGGGGCTGGCCTTGGCCGCGGCAAGGGTGTCGGCTGTCACGTAGTAGATCTTCTCCTGGCCGTCTTTCATTCGCGCAACGTAATCTTTCAAGGCGACCTGGGCCTCATCAGAATCAGCATGGGTTGAGACAAATCGAGCCAGGCTGGCAAGCCGGTCGCGGTTGGCAAAGTCTTCACCGAAGCCCTCTTTGAGACACTGGCCAAACTCTTTCCACCAGCTGGCGTAATCGTCGGGACGGTCCTTGGCGATCTCTTCAAGCAGCCCAAGAATGCGCTTGGTGCAGCCCTCCCGAATGGCCTTGATGTCGCGGCTTTCTTGCAGAATTTCGCGAGAGACATTCAAGGGAAGATCGGCCGAATCGACCACGCCACGCACGAACCGCAGATAAGAAGGCAGCAGCTGTTCGGCATCTTCCATGATGAAGACCCGCTTCACATAAAGCTTCAGGCCATGCTTATGCTGGCGGTCAAACAAATCAAAAGGCGCCTTTTTCGGCAGGTAAAGCAGCTGGGTGTATTCGGTTCGACCTTCCACGCGGTTGTGTGTCCAGGCCAGGGGCTCGCCGCTGCCAAAACTCAAGCCCTCGAAAAAGGAGCGGTACTGCTCCTCGGTAACTTCGGATTTGGGTCGTGTCCAAAGCGCAGAAGCCTGGTTCACGGTCTCCCATTCGTCGTGCTCGACATACTCATTTTTCTTATCGTCCCATTCCCGTTTTTTCATCTGAATGGGAATGCCGATGTGATCGGAATAGCGCTTGAGAATTTCCTTGATGGTCCAGTGGTTCAACAGATCGTCGTGGCTCTTGCCGTCCTCGCTGTCGGCATCAGCAGCGCGAAGATGCAGGATCACGTCGGTGCCGCGGCCTTCTTTGTCCACTGCCTCAACGCTGAATTCACCGGTGCCATCCGACTGCCAGCGAACTGCCTCCGAGGCCTTCAGCCCTGCCTTGCGAGACACCACCGTGACCTGATCCGCCACAATGAAGGCGGAATAAAATCCGACGCCAAACTGGCCAATCAGGTTGCTGTCTTGGTTTTGATCGCCCGAAAGGTTTTTGAAAAATTCTTTGGTTCCTGATTTCGCAATAGTGCCCAGATGCTCCACGGCATCGGCTCGGCTCATGCCAATGCCGTTGTCCGAAATGGTGACCGTGCGGGCGTCCTTGTCCATTGAAATTCGAATCCTGAACTCGCCGTCACCCTCGAAAAGTTCAGGCTTTTCAAGGGCCTGTACGCGCAGCTTGTCGCAGGCGTCTGAGGCGTTGGAAACAAGCTCGCGCAAGAAAATATCGCGGTTGCTGTAAAGAGAATGAATCATGAGGTTCAGCAGCTGCTTCACCTCGGTCTGAAACGATAAGGTCTCTTTCGACATGGTCTTCCTTCGTGGTTAAACGTGGGGCTAGCGACGCTTGTCTAAGCGTTCTCGTTTAGATGGTGCCTCCACCCCTAAATTTCAAGGGGCGGAGGGAGTGGGAGCAACTCAGCCGGCCGCCGCGCGAATCTGATTGGGCTTGAAGCGAAGTTCCAGGGCCTTGCCTTTGCGCGCCCGCTTGCCAAGATAAGACCTAATGGATCGGCCGTCCATGAGCTCATCAAGCTGCTTACCTGTTCGACCCAGGCCAATGAACTGCAGCATGGCCTTGGGAGGAAGGCCTGCCGCATCAATCAGCGTGTCGCCTTTGCCGTCCGGTTCAATCAGGGCCACACCCCGGCCTCCAGTGGGCAGCACCTTCACCTCTTCGGCGTCCACCACCAAGAGCCTGCCCTTGGCCGTGAGCAAAGCCACCAGGGCGCAGACCGAAGGAATCACCCTCACAAGACTTGGGGCATCGCCCGCCTCGATGGTCATGAATTGCTTGCCCGCGCGCTGCCGAGTGGTCATGGCCTCCAAGGTGGTGATGAAACCAAGCCCCTGCTGGGTGCCAATCACCAAGCGGGTCTGGGGCGTTCCCGCGACAAACTGAGTCAGCATGGCACCAGGCTCAAGTTCCACCAGAGCAGTCATGGGCACGCCATCGCCCCGAGCTCCGGGAAGACTGGCCACCGACACCGAATAACTGCGGCCCGTGGATGAGAGAGCCACCAGGGTGTCCACCGTTCGACACTCAAAGGTGGCGTAAAGGGTGTCGCCCGTTTTAAAGGTGAACTGACTTGAATCATGGCCATGTCCCTGACGGGCGCGAAGCCA
>JBBAQV010000048.1:0-7967 GCA_040400125.1 Burkholderiaceae bacterium | reverse complement strand
CATGACGCCCTGCCTGAATCCACGGAAGACATCCCTCACCGAGACGATCTGATCATTAACGCAACATCGACAAGTCTTGGCGGCTCGGCCCTTGATATTCATCCAGCGCGATTCCAGGAATCGATACTGGCTCTGGACATGATGTATGGCGCAGGCGATACGCCCTTCATGCAGCAGGCCAGAGAGGCCGGCGCACCCAAGGTGGCCGACGGCCTGGGCATGCTGGTGGAACAGGCGGCCGAGGCCTTCTTCCTTTGGCGAGGCATTCGGCCCGAAACCGCTTCGGTCTTGGCGCAATGTCGTTTAAAGTTGTCGGCATCCTGACCGACAGCCATGACCGATCACCACCAACACTCCATCCGAGACCCTGAAGCGGCCCAGCTTGCACTGATTGAGGTGCAAGAGATGCTTGCGCGCCAAAAAGTTGAATCCGGCCTGGTGCATCGAGAGCAGCACAGCGTTGGGTCCGATCGGCAGGCCCTGGTGGAACAGCTTCTTGTGAAACAGCAAACGGCCGCCTTGCAGGCAAGGCTGGATCGTCTTCACCCAGCAGACATTGCCTACATCCTTGAGGCGCTTCCACGGGAAGAGCGTCTGGCCATCTGGGATCTGGTGCGTGCCGAGCGCGATGGCGAAATTCTTGTGGAAGTTTCAGATGCTGTTCGGGAAACGCTGATTGCCTCGATGGATCGCGACGAGCTTGTCGCGGCCGCGGAAACCCTGGACACCGACGATCTGGCTGCGCTCGCCCAAGACCTTCCCGAAGAGGTGGTGGAGGAAGTCAGCGAGGGTCTCTCCATTGAAGAGCGCGAACAGCTTCGTGCCGCCATGTCTTACCCAGAGGGCAGCGTGGGCGCCCGCATGGATTTTGAAATGGTCACGATTCGTGACGACGTCAGCCTGGAGGTGGTGCTGCGTTATCTGCGCCGGTTTGATGCGCTACCTGATCACACCGATCAGGTCTTTGTGGTGGATCGCCAGGAAAAACTTCAGGGCGCGCTGCCCATCAGCACGCTGCTTGTGCATGAGCCTGAAACCCTGGTGCGTGAGGTCATGATCAAAGACGTCACAGCGCTTGAGCCCCATGATGATGTCAGTGAAGCGGCCCAGGCCTTCGAGCGTTACGACCTGGTGTCAGCACCGGTGCTGGATCGACACGGCGGTCTTTTGGGCCGGCTCACCGTGAACGAGGTTGTTGATGTCATTCGTGAAGAAGGTGAACAGGATGTCTTTGCCCAGGCCGGTCTTCGCGACGAAGAAGATTTGTTTTCGTCGGTCTGGGAGTCGGCCAAAAACCGCTGGCTTTGGCTTGCCTTAAATCTCTGCACAGCGTTTTTTGCCTCGCGTGTGATTGGCGCCTTTGAGGGAACCATCGAGCGAGTGGTGGCACTGGCCGCCCTCATGCCCATTGTGGCGGGCATCGCGGGAAATTCGGGCAACCAGACCATGACACTCTTCATTCGTTCGATCGCACTGGGTCAGGTCACTGCAAAAAATGCCCCTCGGGTGTTTGCCAAGGAATTCGGCATTGCGGGCTTAAATGGCCTGGTCTGGGGAAGTGTGGCTGGCGCCTTTGCCTGGTGGCTGTATTCCGACACCAGCCATGGCGCGATGCTGGGCTTCACCATGATGCTGGCGATTCTTTTAAATCTTTTGCTGGGCGCCTTGATCGGCATTGTCGTACCGCTGGTCTTGCAAAAGCTGGGCCGTGACCCGGCCATCGGGTCTTCGGTGCTGCTGACATTCAGCACAGACTCGATGGGCTTTTTTCTATTCCTTGGGCTGGCCACCCTGTTTTTCGTTTAAGCGGAGTTAGCGATGAATGCACTCGAGCTTTTGCTGGGCTTGGTCATTGGTTTGGTGTTGGGCGCGGCACTCGTGGCCTGGAAGATGTCGGCCGCACGACAGCAGCTTGCTGCCGAACTTGCGGCCACCAAGGTGCGCCTGGAAGAGCGGGAGGCCTCAAGTCAGGAGGTTGAAACCCGTGCGAAGCTTTTTGCAGAAGAACTGTTAAAGGCCCAGGCCCAGCAGCTGGCTCAGACCAACCAGACCCATCTTCATGGGCTTTTGGCCCCCTTGAAAACCCAGTTCGAGCAGTTCACCAAAGAAGTCACGGGTTTAAAAGAAACCACCCAGGCCGGAAGCATCACCTTGAATGAGCGCGTGAAGGCGCTGCTGGATGCCCAAGAAAAAATTTCCCAAGACGCGAAGAATTTGGCCTCGGCCCTGAAGGGCGACAACAAGATGGTGGGCGACTGGGGCGAGATGATTCTTGAGCGTGTGCTAGAGGTTTCTGGCCTTGCCCGAGACCGCGAATTTTTTGTGCAGCAGACCCATGACGCTGCCGAAGATCAGAGCCGAAGCCGAAAGCCCGATGTGGTGATTCAGCTGCCCGAAGAGCGATTTTTAATTGTCGATTCAAAGGTTTCTCTGAAAGCGTATGAAGAATATTTCAATAGCAACGACGACAGTCTGCGTGCCGCCAAACTGAAAGAACATCTGGGCTCCATTCGCGCCCATATGGACGGACTTTCGAAAAAGAATTACCAGGGTATTCATGGTGATCGATCGCCCGACTTCGTCATGATGTTTGTTCCGGTGGAGCCCGCATTTCTGCTGGCCACGGGCAATGATGACGAACTCTGGCGAGACGGGTGGAACAAACATGTCCTGTTGGTGAGCCCCAACACCCTGCTCTTTGTTTTGCGCACGGTGGAATACCTCTGGCGGCAAGAACGTATTGGGCGAAACGCCGTGGAGATCGCCAACCGTGGAGCGATGCTCTATGACAAATTCAGGGGCTTTGTGGAAACCATGATGACGGTGCGCAAGAATCTTGATGCGGCCAGCAAAAGTCATGAAACCGCCATTCGTCAGCTCTCGGAGGGTCCTGGCAATGTGGTTCGTCAGGTGGAAATGCTTCGAGACCTTGGCGTGAAGCCTGACAAAGGCCTGCCCGATGATTTACTCAAGATTGCCATGCCCGAGAAAGACGCCTCATGACTCAGCCTGCCCAAGGAATTACTCGCGGCCTCACCAATTACGGTGATGCTGGTTTCGCCGCCTACCTTCGTCGGTCGTTCATTAAGTCGATGGGTTACACCGACGAGATGTTGGCTAAGCCCATTGTGGGCATTGCCTCAACGGGATCAGGCTTTAACAACTGCCATCGCATGATGCCGGAGCTGGTCGAGGCCACCAAGCGCGGAATTCTGGCGGCCGGTGGGCTGCCCATTGAATTTCCCAGCGTGTCTTTGGGTGAGGTCTTTCTTTCGCCAACCAGTCTGATGTTTCGCAATCTGATGAGCATGGTCACCGAAGAAATGGTGCGTGCTCAGCCCATGGACTCCGTGGTGCTGATTGGTGGCTGCGACAAAACCGTGCCTGCCCAGCTGATGGGTGCGGTCTCGGCCAATCTGCCTGCGGTGCAGCTGGTCACCGGACCCATGATGACCGGCCGTTATCAGGGCGAGCGTCTTGGCGCCTGCACCGATTGCCGAAGGTTCTGGGGGCAGTACCGCGCGGGCAAAGTGTCGGAGCAAAGCATTCGCGAGATCGAAGGCTCGCTAGCCACCACAGCAGGAACCTGCGCGGTGATGGGCACGGCAAGCACCATGGCCTGCATTGCTGAAGCACTGGGCATGATGATTCCCGGCAGCGCCGCGATTCCTGCGGTGCACGCCGATCGTCTGCGCGCGGCCGAGCGTTCAGGGGCGCTTGCTGTTGAGCTGATTCGCACCGGCATCAAGCCCCGTGATGTCATTAACGACAAGTCCATCGACAACGCACTTCGGGTGCTGCTGGCCATTGGTGGGTCCACCAATGCCATTATTCATCTCACGGCGGTGGCGGGTCGTGCAGGTGTGAAGATTTCGCTGGATCGACTCAATGAACTTAGCGACACCACGCCGGTTCTGGTGGACTTAAAGCCCACGGGCAGCCACTACATGGAAGATTTTTTTGCAGCCGGTGGCATGACGGCTGTGCTGCGTGAATTAAAAGATCTTCTGCACCTTGACTGCATCACTGTGACGGGCGAAACCCTGGGTGAGCGAATCGAGGCCGAGCGCGACTGCTGGGTTGACTCAGCGGTGATTCGCCCCATCAGCAACCCCATCGACCCCATGGGCGGCCTGGTCGCTTTGTTTGGTTCATTGGCACCCGCCGGCGCCATCATGAAACGGTCGGCGGCTGACAAAACCCTTTTTGAATCCGAAGGCCGTGCGGTGGTGTTTGAGTCTTTGGAAGATCTGGCCAAGCGTGTGGATGACCCAGACCTGGACATCACCCCCAAAGACTTCATGGTGTTAAAGAATGCTGGCCCCAAGAGCGGAACCGGCATGCCCGAGGCAGGTTATCTACCCATTCCTAAAAAGCTTGCGGCCGCTGGCGTGAAAGACATGGTGCGCATTTCCGACGCCCGCATGAGCGGCACTGCTTTTGGAACGATTGTTTTGCATGTCTCGCCTGAAGCGTCCGCGGGCGGGCCGCTTGGCCTGGTGAAAAACGGCGACACCATTCGTTTAAGCATTCAGAATAAGCGAATTGATCTTTTGGTTGCGGACGAAGAGCTTGTTCGTCGCCGGACCGAACTTGATGCTCAGGGCCTTCGCCCCGAGCCCACAAGGGGCTACGAGGCACTCTACAGCCGTCATGTTTTGCAGGCGGAAGATGGCTGCGACTTCGATTTCCTTATGCCACCGGACATGCGATAAGCACTCGAAGTGAGGCCGAAGGGCAGGGAATAAGCCCCTTACGCTCCGGTTGAGTAAGCCTTCATTAAAAGGCTCACCCCCATCACCAACAAGGTGATGCTTAGCGCGCGATCAAACGTGGTCTGGCTAATTCTTGCGCGAATTTTCTGACCCCAGAGAATTCCCAGTGATGCGGGAATCAGAGCAATGCATGACATCAGCATGTCGTTGGCCGTCATCACGCCCACCTGGGCCAAAAAGACAGCCAGTGCGCCGCCGCCAAACAGGAAGAGCATGGCCACAGTGGCGGTGAAGATGTCTTTCTGAAGTTTCAGTGTGGCGAGATAAACAAGAATCAGCGGCCCATAAAAACCGGACATCCCGCCCACGGCGCCACCGGTGAAGCCAACAAGCGGGCCAAGCCAGCGTTGGGTTTGCGGGGTGAAGCTTGCGTTCGGCTTCAAAAGACGAAGCACCGGCTGGGCCATCACAATCAGGCCCATGATCAGATAGAGCTGCTGTTCGCTAAGCCGCACCAGAATCTGGGCGCCAATGCCAACCCCAATCACCAGCATGATGGCAATGGGCCAGAAGCGTTTCCAGACCACCTTCAGGTTGCCACCTTGCATGGCCTGCCAGATGTTGGTGATAAAGATGGGCACGATCAGAATCACCAGCGCCTGAGGTACCGGCATAAAGAGCGCCAGAATGGGAACCGAGATCAGCGGAAGCCCCGCACCCAGCGCACCTTTTGAGAAACCGCCAATCAGAAGACCAACAAAACTTCCAATGAGCGCGGTCAGCGTAAAACCAAGAAACGAAAATTCCATCTGCGGGGTTTGGTCTTAGCCTTTGATGGGGTGTTTGATGTAGCCATCCCGGGTCTGAGGAAGCTTGGCGCCCAGAATGGAACCAGCCACCTGGTTGCGAAGAATCTGGGCTGTGCCACCGGCAATGGTGAACATGCGTGCATCACGCACATGGCGCTCCATCGGAAGCTCGCGCGAATAACCGGAAGAGCCATACATCTGCAGGGAATCGTTGGTGACCTTGATCGCGGTTTCAGCGGCATAGATCTTGCCCTGAGCGGCTAGCTTGACATCCGGGAACTGTCCCACGGGTACATTGGCGGCACGATGCAAAAGCAGTCGCGCAGCGTCCAGCTGAATCGACATGTCGGCCAGCATCCACTGCAGCCCTTGAAATTCTGCGATCGGCCGGCCGAACTGTTCGCGCTGCTTCATGTAGACCACGGCCTCTTCGAAGGCGCCTTGTGCAATGCCCAGGGCCACGGTGCCGGCACCCACACGCTGCGCGTTGTAGGCATTCATCAGGCCGGAAAAACCTTTGCGAAGATCGCCCATCGGTTTCAGCAGCATGGACTCATGCACTTTGAGATCGCGGAAGTAGACATGGGTTTCGGGAATGCCGCGCACACCCATGGATGGGGTGCGCTCGGCAATGACCATCTCTTTGGGTTCGTTGTTTTCGCGCACCACAATGAAGCCGCCAATGCCCTGTTCCACGCCCTGATCAAAGACACGCGCAAAGATGAGGTGAAGTCTTGAAACGCCGCCACCAGTGATCCAGTACTTGTGGCCGTTGATCAGGTAATGGTCGCCATGCTTGTCGGCCCGGGTGGTCATCTCGCTGGCGGCACTTCCCGCATTGGGCTCGGAGATGCAGATGGCGGGCTTGTCCCCGGAAAGAACGCAGGCGGCCGCAATCTTCTTTTGCTCTTCGCTGCCATAGGCCATGATGGCGCCGATGGCCCCCATGTTGGCTTCAACCGTGATGCGGCCCATGGTGGCGCAGGCCTTGGCCATCTCTTCAATCACCAGCACAGTTTCAAGATAACCCAGGCCTTGACCGCCATAGGCTTTGGGAATGGTCATTCCCATGAAGCCGGCTTCGTTGAGCTTTTTAATGTTGTCCCAGGGGTAGGCTTCGGTGGCGTCGGTCGCGGCAGCGGTTGGCGCGAATTGCGTCTGAGCGAGTTCACGGGCTTTGGCTTGAAGCGCGAGCTGTTCTTGGGTGAGTGTCATGACAGATGCCTTAAGTGAAATAAGCGGGTGGGGGGAATCAATGCCCAAGCCAGTCACGAAGAATTTCTTCTTCGTGCTGATTACGAATGGGCGGTGCGTGTCGATACTGAACAGGTGTTTCAGAAAGCTTCAGGGGGTTGGCCATCACGGTGACATGACCTGAACCCGCCAATGGATGGTCTAGTTTTACCTCGGCACCACGGTGTTGCACATGAGGGTCATTGAAGACCTGCTCCAGGGTGTTGACCGGGCCACATGGAACGCCAACCTTTTCAAAGACCTGAATCCAGTGGTCTCTGGGTTGGGCACGCAGAGCGCTTGAGATCAGTTCAATCAATGCAGCACGGTTTTTCACACGGGCGACATTGGTGGCGTAGTCGGGGTGATCTGCAACCCCTTTCATGTTGGCAAGTTCGCAGAACTTTCGAAATTGGCTGTCATTGCCCACGGCAATAATGATGGGGTCGTCAGCCGTGGGAAAGACCTGATAGGGAACAATATTCGGGTGGCCGTTGCCCAGACGTGTTGGGTTGGTGCGCGAGGTCAGGTAACTTGTGCCCGCGTTGATCAGCCAGGCAATCTGGGTGTCCAGCAGCGCAAGGTCAATGTGCTGGCCTTGCCCGGTGGCGTCACGGTGGCGAAGTGCAGCAAGAATGCCCACCGCGGCGTACATGCCCGTCATGACGTCGGCAATGCCCACCCCCACCTTCATGGGCTCGCCTTCCGGTTCGCCGGTAATGCTCATGATGCCGCCCATGCCCTGAATCAGAAAGTCGTAGCCCGCCCGCGGCGCATAAGGGCCGGTCTGACCGAAGCCCGTGATCGAGCAATAGACAAGACGAGGGAAGCGATCCTTCAGTTGAGCGTAGCTAAGACCATAAGCTTCAAGGCCACCCACTTTGTAGTTTTCAATCACCACATCGGCCTGTTCTAAAAGCTTTAGCACCAGCGCCTGGCCCTCTTCCGAGGCAACGTCAATTTCGATGGAACGCTTGTTGCGGTTGGCGCATAGGTAATAGGCGCTCTCGGAGGTGGGCTTGCCTTCGGCATCTTCCACAAACGGCGGGCCCCACTTTCGGGTGTCATCGCCTTCGCCTGGTTTTTCAACCTTCACCACATCGGCGCCGAGGTCGCCTAAAAGTTGCGCTGCGGAAGGACCTGCAAGAATTCTTGAAAGATCAAGAACGCGAAGCCCCTGAAGAGCCATGGTTTGCATAGGGTGACCGGT
>JBBAQV010000047.1:0-7989 GCA_040400125.1 Burkholderiaceae bacterium | reverse complement strand
TTGATGCCGCCTTCACGCCCACCCTTTTCCGCGCCGAAGGGCTTGCCGTGAGACGGCAAAACCAGCACATCGTCAGGCAGGCTTTCGTAAGCGCGCAGGGAATCCAGGTAAAGCTTCAATGGGTTGGCGTCGGGCTCTTGGGCCATGACCAGCATGTTGGTTGAAATCTTGGGCAGCACCATGTCGCCAGAAATCAACAGGTTCTGATTGTCGTTGTAGAGCGCGCAGTGCTCGGGCGAATGACCGTAACCAGGAATCACTCGCCAGGAATTTTCACCAATACGAATGTCTTCGTTCGGGAAGATGCGACGAAAATTCATGGGCACTTCAGGAACAAGATTCGGGTAGTAGCCACGTCGCATACGAAGCTTGTTCAGCGTCTCAATGTCAGTAATGCCGTGACGGTCGAAATGTCGCGCAGTGTTTTCCGTGTCGCGGTCGTCTGCAGGTGGCTGGTTCCAGATGCGCGCGGAAACATATTCCGCAAAGTTGATCCACAAAGGCGCATTCCAAAGCTGCTTCTCGGTTCCTTTGCACAGCCACGAGGCAAGCCCGATGTGGTCCGGATGAAAATGGGTGCAAAGCACACGAAGAATCGGCAGACCCTTGAAATGACGGGCAATCACCTGATGCCAGGCCGCCCGAACCTCATCCGTGGAAACCCCAGTGTCGACCACAGTCCAGCCTTTGCGCCCATCAAGTTCGTCTTCCAAAAGCCAAAGATTGATGTGATTGAGTGCAAACGGAAGGGGCATGCGCAGCCAGAAAACTCCGGGTGCAATCGGGGTGGCGTCCCCGTGATCGGGCATGGCATGGGGGCTGTAGCGGATGAATGATTCAGGATGGGTCATGGTCAAAGGGCTTGCGGCACCAGGAGAATGTGTTGATGCAGATTATGGCCTATTGCAGCGCAGCGAATAATGGTCATGCCTTGGCTTACCGGGTTGCTTCTAGTTTCTAGTTTTAATCGTTCTTTACCCCTTTGCGTGGTTATGCTAGAAATGAGCGACACGTCATTCCAAGGAGGGAAGTTCATGAGTACGGTTCAGCTTCAAGATCAGCAAGATCATGCAGTGCTTCCGAAGACCTCGTTTGAAGAGGCCTCACGTCAGGATTTCGTTCGCAGCCTGAAGTTTCATCTGGCTTCTAAGGTTTCGCCGGGTAATGCGCTCACCTATGAAAAGCGTTCGTTGCCGCGCTTTAAGCAAGAGGCTGGTCGCGAGCCACAGACCATCCACGAAGTGCGTCACCTCATGACCGAAGATCCTTACTTCCAGTTCTGGAGTGCTATGCAGCGCAACAGTCAAGAGATGATGTGGAAGTCGGTTCAGGTCTCGGTTGAGCGTCAGATGGACAACCTTGCTGAATCCGCCAAGCCCAAGAAAACGCTGGGTTCGCTCACGCTGGACCCCAATCTTGCCGTTCCCGCATACCATCGTCTTGTCGACATTCACTGCATGCCGGGTGGCTACCATTCAGAATTCATGAAAGACGACGTCGCCAATGGCGCGCTTTATGACCGTGCGGTTTACCTCTACGCCATGGGCCGCATGGGGCCACTGAACTCTGACATTGGCGACACTACCATTGCCTACCTGAAGGCCACCTGGCCTGATTTCAAGCCCAAGCGCATTCTTGATCTTGGCTGCACAGTAGGGCATTCCACGACACCCTACCTTGACGCCTACCCGGGTGCAGAGATTTATGGAATTGACGTTGGTGCGCCTGTGCTTCGTTATGCGCACGCCCGTGCTGAGAGTCTTGGCAAGAAGGTGCATTTTTCTCAACAAAATGCCGAGTGCACCAACTTCCCGGATGGCCACTTTGATCTGATCGTCAGCCACATTCTGGTTCACGAGACCAGCCACAAAGCCATTCGCAACATCATGCGCGAGGCGAATCGTCTGTTGGCCCCCGGCGGCATTGTCATCCATGCCGAAACCCCACCTTACAAGGCTTTCGGTGTGTTCGATGCCTTCATGCTGGACTGGGACACCCGCAACAACAACGAGCCGTATTGGAGCGCAAGCCACGAGATTGATCCTGTGGCCATCGCCAAAGAAACAGGCTTTGATCCCGCATTGGCTTTCGAGGGCAATCAGCCCAGTGCCTTTGAGCAGGCCGAGGCACGTCGCACCCACGTCTTTCAGGGCGGTGACTTTGGCGGCGGTGGCTTTTGGTATGTCTGGGGTGCGCAGAAATCGGGCGCGGTCAAACCACAGCACGCGTCTTAAGGGGCTGACGGTTCATGGCACAACTTCCAAGAAAGGCAGCGGGTCCTCGGCCAGAATATTTCGAAGACCCTGCCATCGATAAAGTGCTCTCGATGACCCTCGCCCTGGCGGGCGAGGTCGCGGTGATGCGTGACCGTATTGACACCCTGGAGCGGCTGCTGGCCAAAGGGGAAAAAGTTAGCCCTGAAGTGATTGACGCCTATCAGCCATCGATTGAGGCCAAGCAGGCGCGTGACGCGTGGCGCGAGCAATTCCTGGATATTGTGATGCGACGTGTGCATCAGGAAAAGGAATCGCTCGAGGCCATGTCAGCCTCGCAGGCTTATGACAAGCTTGTCGAGCAGGTGGAGAAAAATCTTTAAGTGAGTGGCTTAAATCTTGGGCTCGCGGTCCACCACGAGCTTCAAGATTTCTCGTCTTGACGAGTGGCCACTGCCATCCACAATGCCTTTGACCTGAAGGATGTCTCTCAGGTTAATCTCGGCGCAAACCAGTTTCTCTTCGGCCCCAACATGGGGCGGCATCATGTGCACTCCCCAGGGGTGAATGATGGTTGACCAGCCGCCGCCCGCGGTAAAGAAGTCTTGTGGTCCGCAGTGTTTTTCCACCCAGTCCACGGCCTCCTGCGTGACCATCTCTTCGGCTACGATGACAAAACATTGGCCGGTGAGCGCGTGGTTACGGCACATGGCGTCCACCTGCTGGTCATAGATTTCTGCATAGCCCTTCAGGGTGGCCAGCGATGGCCAGCTTGCCGCATGAATTTCTTCGTGTTGCATGATCAAGGCCTGACGCGCCAGGTTCATGGTGTGTTCCCAGCAGGCAAGGCCACCGATCTTTCCAAGGCTTGTGTCAAAGACGGTGAGTGTTGACCCGTCACCTTGGCCCCAGAGGTAACGCTCGGCGTAAGTGGGTTGAAGCTTGCGGTGCTTGCCAAGGTACTGGCCGTTGGCGTCAATGAACACCTGGGTGTTGTAGGCAGTGCCATGGTCTCGTTCCGAGACGCCCATCACCACGGCGGTGTTCGCGGCGGCAGCGGCTTCGGCAAGCTGAGTCACTTCCGGGCCTGGAACCTGAATCGATGCTTCAAGGTAGAGCTGATTGGCTGCTCCCTGGGCAAGGGGGGCATAACAGTTCAGCCAATAAGGAAAGCCAGGCACAAAGACTTCAGGAAAGACAACAAGCTGAATGCCTTGTTCACCGGCCTGTCGAATCCAGTCACAGGCTTTGTCGATGGTGGCCTGGGTGTTCATATAAACGGGAGCAATATGCGCTGCCGCAACTTTTCGAATGCGTGATTGATCGTGATCAGTCATTGCTCTTCCTCTTCTTGAACAAGTTTTTTAAGTTCCTGCTTTAAGACTTTGCCAGCTGCATTTCTGGGCAGTGCATCAATCCATTCATAGCTCTTTGGAATCTTGAAGCCGGCCAGTGCGGCCCGGCAATGGGATTCAAGATCCTCGGCGGTCAGTTCGCATCCGGGCTTTCGCACCACGAAGGCCTTGGCGGATTCGCCCCAGTAACTGTCGCGAACACCAATGACCGCGGCTTCGGTCACGGACGGGTGCCGATACAGCACCTCTTCGATCTCGCGTGGATAGACATTCACGCCACCACTGATGATCACATCCTTTTTACGGTCAACGATGTAATAAAAGCCTTCCTCATCCCGAACGGCCAGGTCACCCACACTGACCCATCCATTCTGATGGGCCTCCTCGGTTGCTTCGGGCTGGTTCCAGTAGCCGTTGAACAGATAGGGTGAGCGGCTATAGAGCTCGCCCACCTCGCCCACGGCAACCTCTTCGTTGTGTTCGTTGCGCAGCTGAATCTGGGTCAAAGGGAAGGGCTGACCGACACAGCGAATCTTGCGCAGCTGGTCTTGTGGACGAAGGTTGGTGACGATGCAGGCCTCGGTGCTGCCATAGGTTTCATGCAGGATGGTCTTGCCGAAATAGGCCACGATCTTTTCTTTCGTGGCCTGAGGCAGCGGCGCAGCATTTGAAATAATGGTTTTGAGCGCCGGGAACTGGTGGCGCTTCAGTGTTTCGTCACCCAGCGCAAAGATCGCATTGAAATGGGTGGGCACCATGAAGGTGTTGGTGAGCGACATGCGGCTGAGTTTTTCAAGCACCTGTTCGGGGTCAAACTTCGGCATGATTTCGCAAAAGCCGCCAAAAAAGATGGGGGCCAAACCAAATGCAAAACCCGCGCCGTGATACATCGGCGCCAGGGCCAGCGAACGATCGTCGGGTGAATAGCAGCCATAGGCCACTGACATCCCTAAAAACGTCAGCACCCGAGACCGATGCGAGAGCATCACGCCCTTGGGTTTGCCCGTGGTGCCTGCTGTGTAACCCAGCCCAAAGGTGTCCCATTCCTGAACCTGTTGCTGAGCCATTTGAATTTGATCAGCCAGCTTGCTTCGAGGTGCTGCATCCCGCCAGCTGTCGTAGTTTTCACCAATAATGATGGCCTGGTTTTGAAGCCCACTCAAGGAACTTGAAACCACGCTTGCCACTGATTGATGGACGATCATTCCGCAGGCGCCGCTGTCCTTCAGAATGAAATCAATTTCTGGCGCGGTGAGCCTGGGGTTGATCAAGACCACACGAATGCCGATGGAAGACAGCCCCAGCACAACCTCTGGGTATTCAAGGCAATTCGGGCTGATCAGGGCCAGGTGGTCACCGGGCTGAAAGCCATTGGCCAAGGCCGCTGCCGCCACCTGATGAATTCGGTCATCCAGTTCGCGATAGCTTAACTGCCGTGATCCCTCGGCAAGAGCAATCTTGTTGGGGTTGGCGCGGGCGCTGGCTAACACCCCCGAGACCAGTGTTTGTGGAAAAAAGGTGTCGGGGGTGGTCATGGTGAGACAAATTAAAGTTTGAAGACCCGAAGCGCGTTGTCGCGCATCAGCTTTTGCATGGGCTCATCGCGAAGATTCAGGTCTGCAATCTCTTTGATGGCTCGTTCGGGGTCAATCACAGGCCAGTCGGTGCCGAACAGCACCTTGTCTTGGCCATAGGTGTTCAGGTAATGGATGAGTGGCTGCGGCCAGTATTTCGGTGCATAGGCGTCCACACCAATGAACACATTCTTGTGCTTCCAGGCCATGGCAATCATTTCTTCAGCCCATGGAATGCCAATGTGAATTCCAATGAGTTTAAGTTCCGGGAAGTCAATGGCCACCTGGTCCAGGGTGATGGGCCGACCCACGCTGGGCAGGGGTCGTTCCGGGTTGTAGACCAGGTTCTGGCCCACCTGCATCATGATGGGAATGTCGAGTTCACAGCACTTGGCGTAATAGGGGTAGTACTTTGCATGATCCGGCGCAAGACCGAACCAGTGTGGGTAGAGGTGGGCGCCCACAAAACCTAGCTCTTTTACTGCCACTTCCAATTCCCGAACACCGGCCATGCCACGAAATGGATCCACGCCGGCAAGCCCAGAGAATCGGGTGGGGTGTTGCTGGCAGTAATTCGCCACCTGCTGATATGGAATTTCTACGGAATGCTTCATGCGGATGTCACCAGCGCGCACGGCAATCAGAAGCGAGCGTTGAATATTCGCGCGGTCCATCTTTTCCAGGTAGGTCTCGATGGGAACGCCTTGGCGCATCTCAACAGGCATCCGAACCTGCTCTTTGAATTCTTCGCCAATCCCAGTCTGCCCAAGTGAGACCTCCAACGGAGTGAAGGGGTTGCAGACAATGTCGATGGCATCTTTAACGGTTTTCAAGGCTTGCCTCTTCGTTCATTTCTTTTAATTTTCGCCATAGGGTGGTGCGGCTAATGCCCAATCGTTTTGCAGCTTCGGCCTGATGACCGGCACACTCACGAAGAGCCCGTTGAATGATTTCGTAGTTCAACGCACCTTTCGGAATAGATTGACGCTCCATCGCAGGATAGGTAATTCCACCCTGCATGACAACCGCGTTTTCACCCATCCCAAGATGGTCATGGGGTGTTTCCAGAATTTCCGGGAATTCCCGGGACAGCTGCTGGTAATTGATCGCCCGGGGATCATGGAGATCCGCCAGAAAAACAGCAAGTCGTTCCATCACGTTTTCAAGCTCTCGCACATTGCCGGGCCAGTGATAACTTTCAAGCCGATTCACAATCGGCTGCAGGGCTTCTTCGGCCGGAAGCCTTGAATTCAAACGCTGCAGTGCCTGGGACAGACAAAGGGCTGCCAGTGCTGCAATGTCTCCTGTGCGATCTCGAAGCGCAGGCAGATGAAGGCTCAGGATGTGCAGCCGGTAATAAAGATCACTTCGAAAGCTTCCCTGGCGAATCAATTCAGAAAGTTCATGGTGGGTTGCCGCAATCACTCGAACATCAATTGGAATGGGCTGGGTGCTGCCAAGACGGGTCACTTCTTTTTCCTGCAAGACCCGCAGCAGGCGTGTTTGAAGGGTTAGGGGCATGTCGCCAATTTCGTCCAGGAAAATGGTGCCATGGTGAGCGGATTCAAAAAGACCAATCTTGCCGCCCTTGCGCGTACCCGTGAAGGCGCCTTCCTCGTAGCCGAAGAGCTCACTTTCCAGCAAGGGTTCGGGCAGCGAGGCGCAGTTGATTGCCACAAAGGGCCCGGTCTTTCGGGGGCTGGCGTTGTGAATGGCCTGGGCGAAGAGCTCTTTTCCTGTGCCGCTTTCACCGGTGATCAGCACCGTGGAATGGGTGTTCGCATAACGCACGGCCACCTGCTTCACATGGTTGAAGGCAGGCGTTGCGCCAAGGATCTGATCAAACTGATATCGGGCGCTCAGTGATTTGTGTCGGCGTTGCGTACGAAGCTTCGATTCGGCAAGCTGAATTCGTTGGGCGTCTTGAAGGGTGACCACCGCACCGGTCACCGCCATGCCCTCGCGAATGGCCGTGATGTTGGCGATGCAGGCGGTGCCATTGAGATGAATCACGGCGCCAATTTCTGCCGCCCCATTTTCCAAAACCTCGCCAAGTGTTAAGTCAGGAGCCACAACGCTAAGTTTCATACCCACACATGATTGAGCGGGCATGAGCAACAGTTTTTCCATGGCGGGGTTCATGGCGGTGATGCGTTGGCTGGTGTCCACGGCAAGCACAGCCTCGCGAAGGTTTTGCACCACGCTATTGAGCTGCTCAAAACGCGAGCTCTTCAACCGCGCAAGAAGGGCCAGGTCAATGGCGTAATCAAAGGCCTGTTTGATGGAGCTTGGGCTGTAGGTCAAGATGCCCTGCAGATTGTTTTCAATGGCCAGTTCCACCACCAGACTTGAACCGACAATGACCTTGATGCCCTCTGCAGCAAGGCTGTGAAAACAGTTATGGCCATCTTCAATGGTGCGGTAGGTGCGCTGCTCGATCTCAATGCTGAGCAGGGTTTTGATGGCGTTAAGTTCGGGCAGCGTTTCTTTGTACGTCACCACGCCCACTCGCTCCGACACTGTGCGTGCCTTCATCAGGGCAAGCATCAGGTCATAGCCGCTCGCCTTGATTTCCACCACTGGAATCTGTAGCGACGAACGAAGAAAGGCGGCGTTCGCACCTGCCGTCACGATCACATCGGCCGCTTTGGCGCTTTCTGCGGCTCTGGCCTGTTCAAGTGCCTTGTCAAGCAACACGTCCACGAGCTGAATCTCGGCCCGGTCTTGGTATTCGGGAATGAGGGTTTCGGTCAGTCGGCTCAGCCCCTTGTAGCTGATCACCATGATTTTGGGCAGGTTGGAAGACATCGGGCGAATCCTTGGTTGGTAAGTCTGCTTTTCGAAAAA
>JBBAQV010000046.1:0-8018 GCA_040400125.1 Burkholderiaceae bacterium | reverse complement strand
CCGCAGGCAAAGCCGCGTAACACGGCACCACCCACATAGCCCGCAAACCATTCCCATGGGCGCATGGGTGAGAGCAAAAGAAAAACAAGGTTCCCGGTGATCTTGCTTTGGGTAAGGCTTGACGAACTGTTGGCAAAGGCATTTTGCTGCAGCGTCATCATGATCAGACCGGGAATCAAAAAGGCGGTGTAGCTCATGCCAGGGTGGGGTTCAAGCCGCCCCTCAAGCAGGTAAGCGAAGATCAGAAGAAACAGAAGGCTAGAAATAACCGGCGCAAGAATGGTCTGCACCCCAACTTTGACGAAGCGCATCGTTTCTTTGTGCAAAAGGGCCATCACACCCGAGCTGTCCGGTGTCATGGGCATAAGGTCTGGTGTCAACGTCTGGCTTTTCAGCGCTTGCCCGACAGGGGCTGCCGATATTTCAGAGTGCATCGTTAATGGCGTCTTTGGTTTCGCGGGCTACATGGGCCGCAGCCTGCTGCCAGTCTCCAGCCGAGCTTGCATAGAGAATGGCTCGTGATGAGTTGATCAGCATCCCGCCAGAGGCGTTTTTACCCGCGCGTACGGTCGCCAGGAGATCGCCACCTTGCGCACCAATACCTGGAATTAAGAGCGGCAGGGAGGGCGCCATGTGCCGGACGGCTTCGATCTCTTTGGGGTAGGTTGCGCCCACCACAAGTCCCACCTGCTGGTGATGATTCCAACGCTCTGAAGCCTGTTTGGCTACCTCAAGGTAGAGCGGATGGTGGTGTTGGGTCGAGAGCATTTGAAAATCATCGCCGCCGGGGTTGGATGTTCGACAAAGCACAAAGATGCCCCGGCTTTCATACTGGAGGTAGGGTGCGAGGCTGTCGGTGCCCATATAAGGGTTCACCGTGACGGCGTCCGCCTGATAACGGTCAAAGGCCTCTTTGGCGTAGTGCTCTGCGGTGGAACCAATGTCCCCACGCTTGGCATCAAGCAGCCAGATGTGATTCGGGAAACGGTCGCGAGCGATGACGGAAAGTTTTTCAAGGACGCTCTCGGCCCGATGGGAAGCGAAGTAAGCAATCTGGGGTTTGAAGGCCGAGCAAAACGGCGCTGTTGCTTCCATGATGCCCAGACAAAATGCTTCGATTGCTGCGAGCGGGTCTTGACCAGGTTGGCGAAGGTGTTCAGGAAGCTTGTGAATGTCGGGGTCAAGCCCCACGCAGAGCATGGACTGCTGGGACTGCCAAGCATGCTCGAGACGCTGGATGAAGTGCATGCGCCCATCATAAATAAAAAAAGCCCCGCAGTGTTCTGCGGGGCTCAAACCGTAGGAGGAGACAACAAGGCTTCGATCTGGAAACTTCAGAGAAGTTCCAGACCAAGCCATAGGGGAATTACATTCCCATGTCGCCCATGCCACCCATACCGCCCATGCCACCCATACCGCCGGGCATACCGCCGCCAGCTTTGTCGTCGGCAGGCGCTTCAGCAACCATGCAGTCGGTGGTGAGCATCAAGCTTGCTACGGATGCGGCGTTTTGCAGCGCTGTGCGGGTAACCTTGGTGGGGTCGACCACGCCCATTTCAAGCATGTCGCCATACTGGCCGGTGCCTGCGTTGTAGCCGGTGTTGCCCTTGCCTTCAAGCACCTTGTTCACGACCACGCTGGGCTCTTCTCCACAGTTGGCCACGATCTGGCGCAGCGGCTCTTCCACAGCGCGAAGAACGATCTTGGCGCCGGCGTCTTGGTCAGGGTTGTCGCCCTTGACGGTGACTGCAGCACGGGCGCGAAGCAATGCCACGCCACCGCCGGCCACGATGCCTTCTTCAACGGCCGCGCGGGTTGCGTGAAGTGCATCTTCCACACGCGCTTTCTTTTCCTTCATCTCGACTTCGGTAGCAGCACCAACACGAATCACTGCAACACCGCCGGCAAGCTTGGCAACACGCTCCTGAAGCTTTTCACGGTCGTAGTCGCTGGTGGCTTCTTCGATCTGCACACGGATCTGCTTGACACGAGCCTCGATGCTTTTTGCGTCGCCTGCGCCGTCAATGATGGTGGTGTTCTCTTTGCCGATCTCAACGCGCTTGGCGCGACCGAGTTCCTGAAGGGTGGCCTTTTCAAGGGTCATGCCGGTCTCTTCCGAAATCACGGTTCCGCCGGTCAGGATGGCCATGTCTTCAAGCATGGCTTTGCGACGGTCACCGAATCCTGGGGCTTTGACGGCAACGGTCTTCAGAATGCCGCGCATGTTGTTGACGACCAGAGTAGCGAGCGCTTCGCCTTCCACATCCTCGGCCACGATCAGGAGTGGGCGACCGGATTTGGCTACCTGCTCAAGCACGGGAAGAAGATCGCGGATGTTCGAGACTTTTTTGTCATAGAGCAGAACAAATGGGTCTTCGAGCAGGGCGCTTTGCTTTTCGGGGTTATTGATGAAATAGGGCGACAGGTAGCCGCGGTCGAACTGCATGCCTTCAACAACATCAAGCTCGTTGTTCAATGACTTGCCGTCTTCGACGGTGATCACGCCTTCCTTGCCGACTTTCTCCATGGCCTGCGAGATGATGTCGCCGATTTCTTGATCGGAGTTGGCGGAAATCGCGCCCACCTGGGCGATTTCTTTGGAAGTTGTGCATGGCTTGCTGATTTTTTTGAGTTCTTCGGTGATGGCAGAGACGGCCTTATCAATGCCGCGCTTCAGATCCATCGGATTCATACCGGCGGCCACGTACTTCATGCCCTCGCGAACGATGGCCTGAGCCAATACGGTCGCTGTGGTGGTGCCGTCGCCAGCGGTGTCGGAGGTCTTCGAGGCGACTTCTTTCACCATCTGTGCGCCCATGTTTTCGAACTTGTCTTTCAGTTCGATTTCCTTGGCCACCGAAACGCCGTCCTTGGTGACGGTGGGTGATCCGAAGGAGCGCTCAAGAACCACGTTACGACCTTTGGGGCCGAGGGTAACCTTTACTGCATTGGCCAGAATATTGACCCCTGCCACCATCTTGTGGCGGGCATCATCACTAAACAAAACTTGCTTGGCAGCCATTATTGGACTCCGTTAAAAAAGGGTTGAGAAAATTAGCCGATCACAGCCATGACATCGTCTTCGCGCAGCACGAGCAGCTCGTCGCCGTCGACCTTGACGGTCTGGCCTGAGTACTTGCCGAAGAGAACCTTGTCGCCAACTTTCACATCAAGAGGACGAACTTTGCCGTCTTCGAGGATCTTTCCGTTGCCCACGGCGAGCACTTCACCCTGATCGGGTTTTTCGGCCGCGTTGTCGGGGATCACGATGCCGGAGGCGGTTTTGCGCTCGTTGTCGAGACGTTTGACCACGAGGCGGTCGTGTAGGGGACGCAATTTCATATTCAAAAGCTCCATTCCGTTAAAGACAGGGTTAGAAAGGGATATCGAGGGTGGGTATTAGCACTCACCGCTCTTGAGTGCTAATAGTAGGGGCGGAGAGAGCCCTTTTCAAGGGCGATAGATGAAAATTTAAGGGTAAACCCTTAAATTCCGGGGCCGAAGACCGTCATCGCCCGTCGAGCTCAAGGTTAAAGCAGGGGCCTAGCCGGCAAAAAAGCGGTTTTTTTGCTCTTTCAACGACTGGCAGTCAATGCAGCGGATCTTGTTCAACTTAAGCCGCGCGGCAGGAATTTTTTCGCCACATTCGATGCAGTGCTTACCGTCGAAATCAGGGTTCGTTTCCGGGGCCGTCTTTCGACGGGCTTCCTCGAGCGCATCTTCGTTAAACTGAGCCTCGATGGCTGATGCCCGGTCGCTGTCGTCGGTCAGCTCAAAATAGTTTTCGTTTTTTTCCAAGGCCATGATGCGGTCTCCGTTATTCCTGCTTGCCAAAATATCTCATGAAGTGCCGCCGGGCGCTCGGGTCCTGCTGTTTTCCCTGACACTCTGCCTCGCGGTTGTAACTGCAGTCTTCGCGGTGAAGCGGGCCGAGTCCGCGCCTGTGGTGGACATCAAACACGGGAATCTTCCGCCAGAACTGAGACAGGTTATTGCGACATCGGGTATCGATGAATCCTATTGGGGAGTGGCCATTGTGCCCATCCCCCCGAAACTTCGCGACGGCCAGCGGCTGGCAAGCTTTAGTCTGAACCCCAAGACGCCGATGAACCCCGCTTCGGTGATGAAGCTGGTGACGACGCGCACGGCTCTGCATCTGCTTGGGCCAACCTACCGGCCTCGCACCCGTTTGGCAACCACGGGGACACTCTCAGCAGGTGAGCTCTCAGGAGATCTTTATCTGCAGGGCGGCGGAGACCCCAAGCTGGTGACTGAGGACCTTGCCGAAATTGCTCAAAGGCTTCGGGCCATCGGTGTCGACCGCATCAAGGGTCATTTTATTGTTGACGGAAGTCGCTTCAACGAACCGGAAATTGACCCAGCCGACTTTGATCACAAGCCCTCCTCTGCCTATAACGTTGGCCCTCATGCGGCCATGGTCAACTTCAAGGCTTTACGAATTCGTGCCTCGTTCGAGTCGGGGCGGCGTGTAGCGATCGAGACTGAACCTCGGATTCCGCAGAGGCAGCTCACCTCTCGCATCCATCTCGTGAATGGTGGCTGTGAGGCGTCCCGACTGAATGCGCAGATGAATACCCAAGGAGACCTTCTGGTCAGTGGTCCGATGGGCAGGCGTTGTGCGGGGTTGGACTTTCATGTGAGTGTGATGGACCACGCACGCTTTGCCTTGACAGCGTTTGAGTCGGCATGGAGAGACGCCGGCGGTTCGATGAAGGTGAAACTGCGGTCAGGAATAACGCCCAATCATGCTCGCACGCTCGTGGATTGGGAATCCCCCCGGCCCCTGATTGAACTCGTGGCCGACATGAATAAGCTCAGCAACAATGTCATGACCCGACAACTCTTTTTGAACCTCTCGGCGTCCGAGAACGCGCCCGCCACCCGCGAGGCCTCTGCCCAACGGGTTAGGCAGCATCTCTCGGGGCAGGGCCTTTTCTTCCCTGAATTGGTGATGGACAACGGGTCGGGTCTTAGCCGAGACGAACGTATTTCTGCCCAGAGCCTGGCGCTTCTCTTGACCCGGGCGTTAGTCACGCCAGGGGGGGATGACTGGGTGGCAACCCTGCCAAGAGTTGGCATTGAAGGAACGGTGAAAAATCGATTGAAAGACGCCCCGGTCATGGGGAATGCCTGGATGAAAACGGGGACGCTCCGAGATGTGCGCGCCTTGGCGGGCTATGTCCGATCGTCTGAAGACCAGTGGGTGGTCCTGGTGGCGATGGTGAACCACCCTGATGCCCCGCGAGCCCGCGAGGCGATTGACTCCATGGTTAAGTGGGCCCATGCTTACCGGCAATGAATCGATAAGTCATTGATTTTTAAAGATTTTTAATCATTGCGGCGTTTCTTTAGCTGTGGTCCAATCCGAGCATGACTGATCCAAATGCTATCAACCCAACCCTGATGCAGGGCTGGGAATCACTAAAACAGCGAACCGCAACGCTCATCATCGTTCTTGTGCTGGTGCTGGCCACCCTGGGTTCCTCAGCAGGTCGTGAGCGGCTTGTTGCCTGGGGAAATCTGGCCGCCGAATCTCTGTCGCCTCGGCCGGTGAAGTCGCTTTATTCCTCAAAACTCACCGAACTCACCCTGGAGCAGCAGAGGGTCGTTCGATGGATCGCCAGGCGTCACCGGGTGTCCAGCGGGGCGGTCGAGCAGCTCGTCGACGCGGGCTTTAAGGCCGCGGCCAACTTCCGGCTCGATCCCTATTTATTACTCGCTGTGATTTCGATTGAGTCCGCCTTTAATCCTTTGGCTGAGAGTTCGGCCGGTGCTGTGGGCCTGATGCAGATCATGCCAAAAGCCCACATGGATCGACTCAAGGCGTTTGGCGGCCCGAAGCAGGCCCTCGACCCTTGGGTCAACCTTCAGGTGGGTGCATCGATTCTTCGCGAATACATTGATCGGTTTGGCTCGGAGCAGATGGCCTTGCAGGCCTATGTGGGCTCGCTTGGGCAGCCCTCGGAATATCCGAGCCGGGTTCTCCGAGTTCGTGAACTGATGGTGGCGGCTGCTGCAGGTCGCGTGCTTGCCTGAAAATTAGCGTTACTCTTGGGCGAGAAATTGAATCGCTGCTTGCACCCCCCCTGATCGATGGGGGATACCCGCTGCAACCAGCCCCATCTCCACCCCGCCAAGGGTTCCGAGCAGAGTGAGATCGTTGAAGTCGCCGAGGTGTCCAATTCGGAACACCCAGCCCTGGAGCTTGTTGAGCCCCATGCCAAGCGACATATTGAATTTTTCCAGGATGAGTTTTCGGAAGTCATCGGCGTTGTGATAGCTGCCATCGGCTTTTTTGGGCATCACGACAGCGGTGAGCACGGGGCTGTATTCGCTGGGGTTTTCACAGAGAATTTCCAGGCCCCAGGCTCGTACCGCACGCCGGGTGGCCTCTGCATGGCGGTGATGGCGTGCAAAGACGTTCGAGAGACCTTCTTCATAAAGCATGTCCAGAGCCTCGGCTAACCCGTAGAGGAGTGTTGTCGCGGGCGTACTTGGCCAGAAGCCGTTTTTGTTGGCAACAAGAATTTCTTCCCAGCCCCAGTAGGCCTTCGGCAGGTTGGAGGTCTTGCTGGCCTCGATTGCCTTGTCACTGATGGCATTAAACGAAAGCCCTGGCGGCAGCATCAGGCCCTTTTGTGAACCGGCTACGGTCACATCCACGCCCCACTCGTCGTGTTTAAACTCCACGCTGCCCATGGAAGAAATGGTGTCGACCATGAGAAGCGCTGGATGCTTTGCGTTGTCGATGGCTTCACGGACAGCAGCGATATCCGAGGTGACTCCGGTGGAGGTTTCGTTATGCACCACGCAGACGGCTTTGATACTGTGTTGTGTGTCGGCTTTGAGTCGGGTTTCGACGTCGGCCGCATTCACGCCCTTACGCCAGGTTCCGGCAATGAATTCGGGCTTCAGTCCCAGCTTTTCAGCAAGCTTTTTCCAGAGCGTTGCGAAATGCCCGGTTTCGACCATCAGAACATGATCCCCAGAGGACAGGGTGTTTACCAAGGCCGCCTCCCAGGCGCCCGTGCCGGAAGCTGGGTAGATGATCACGGGGTTGGTGGTGCCAAATACCGGTTTGATGGCCTCGAGCACGCGAAGGCCGATCTGCTGGAACTCTGGGCCTCGGTGGTCAATGGTGGGGAAGTCCATGGCGCGCAGCACACGATCAGGGACCGTGGTTGGGCCGGGGATCTGAAGAAAATGCCGACCCTGACCGATGCGGTTAAGCGCTGAGCGAGGGTTGATTGGCGAGACATGAGCGTATGAGGGATCGCGATGCATCGATGAAACTCCGAATGGTTTTTTGATTTCCTTTTACATTACGCTGTGCGCATTGATACGCGCTAATCGATAAAACCCTAAGTGACAGTCCAAGAGCCACCCCCACTCGCCCTTACGTGCCTGCGGACCCAACCCGAGTTATTCCAGACATGTCCAATCTAAGTGCCGGGCGCCGAGCCTTCCTGGCGGGCGAGCCCACCCCTTCCTCCCTGAATCAAAAGCTCATCAATCGGCTTCGCAAGGAAGTTCAGGGCGATGTGTTGTTTGATTCTGGCGCCAGGGCACGTTACGCCACGGATGCGTCCATCTACCAAATCATGCCCATGGGCGTCGTCGTTCCCAAGACCGATCTCGATGCACGAATTGCGCTGGAGGTTGCCAGGGATTTAAAAGTGCCCGTCTTGCCGCGTGGTGCCGGAACGTCACAGTGTGGCCAGACGGTGGGTGCGGCATTGGTGATCGACAACAGCAAGCACCTGCGCAACGTCCTCGACTTTGATCGCCAGGCCATGACTGTGACCGTGCAGCCCGGCATGGTGCTTGATCACCTGAATGCCTTTCTCAAGCCCCACGGCGTTTGGTTTCCAGTCGATGTTTCGACTTCAGCCCAGTGCACCATCGGTGGCATGACGGGTAACAACTCTTGTGGCTCACGCTCGCTTTATTACGGCAACATGGTGCACAACGTGGAGGGCGTTCATGCCGTGCTCGCC
>JBBAQV010000045.1:3519-8108 GCA_040400125.1 Burkholderiaceae bacterium | reverse complement strand
CCCATGGCGCGCATCATTTTGGCCATGCCGCCCTTTTGCATCTTCTTCATCATGTCTTGCATCTGGCCGAACTGATTGAGCATGCGATTGACCTCTTGCACGCTCACCCCAGCCCCAGCCGCGATGCGGCGCTTGCGGCTGGCTTTTAAAAGATCGGGGTTGCTGCGCTCTTTTGGGGTCATCGAGTTGATGATGCCTTCCATGCGGGGAATGGATTTTTCAGCCTGAGAGAGATCAGCGCCTTTGGCCGCCTGCTGCATCTGTGCGGGAAGCTTGTCCACCAGTGACGACAGGCCGCCCATGTTGCGCATCTGACCGATCTGCATTTTGAAATCGTTGAGATCAAACCGCGCGCCGGACTTGAATTTCTCGGCCATTTTCTCGGCCGATTTCAGGTCAACCGATTTCTGCGCCTGCTCGACGATGGCGAGAATGTCCCCCATGCCAAGGATTCGGTTGGCCATGCGCTCCGGGTCAAAGGCCTCCAGGCCGTCAATCTTTTCGGCAGTGCCCACAAACTTGATCGGGCAGCCGGTGACGGCACGCACAGAGAGCACCGCGCCACCGCGAGAATCACCGTCAATCTTGGTGAGCACCACCCCCGTGAGGGGAATGGTCTCTTTGAATGCCTGGGCGGTGCGGACCGCGTCTTGGCCCTGCATGGCGTCGACGGTGAACAGGGTTTCAATGGGGTTGAGCGCGCCGTGCAGTTCGGCGATCTCTTGCATCATGGCTTCATCAATGGCCAGACGGCCTGCCGTGTCCACCAGTAAGACATCATGCAGATGGCGCTTGGCGTGGGCCAGCGCCTCTTTGGCAATGGCCACGGGCTTGGCGTTTTCTGGCGTTGGGAAAAAATCAACGCCCGCCTGATCGCTGACCAGTCGAAGCTGCTCAATGGCCGCTGGCCGGTAGACGTCACAGGACACCGTCAGCACTTTTTTGCGTTGGGTGTCGTGCAGCCACTTGGCAAGCTTTCCAACGGTGGTGGTTTTACCCGCACCCTGCAGGCCGGCCATCAAGACAATTGCAGGTGGCGTGGTGGCAAGGTTCAGCCCCATGCCGCCTGGCACGGATTGCCCAGGCTGATCACTTCCCGCCATCAGGGCCACGAGTTCTCGGTTCACCACGCCCACCAGGGCCTGACCTGGCGTCAGGCTGGACTGGACTTCCTGGCCCATCGCCTTTTCTTTCACCTTGGCGATGAAGTCTTTCACCACATGCAGGGCCACGTCGGCATCAAGCAACGCCAAGCGAACCTCGCGGAGCATCTCCTGCGTGTTGGCTTCGGTAAGGCGCGCCTCACCCTTGATGGTTTTAACGACTCTTGCAAGCCGTTCAGTTAGGTTTTCGAGCATGCTGCGCTACACTGCTTTTCTATGGAACAGTCATTCTACGGTGCTGTGCCAGTGCTTGCAGCGCTGGGTTATCTGGGGCTTGCCGTGGCGCATCGCCGCCAGCGCGAGATGGTTCAGCCATTGGGTTCGTCGATGGGGCAGGCGGCACTGCTCTTGGTGATCGGTCTGCATGGCGCAGCCCTGCTGCCGAATTGGTTTGCCCGCGAAGGCCTTCAGTTTGGTTTTGCCACGTCCATTTCTTGGACGCTGTGGCTGGCCGTGTTGCTGCTCTGGATCGAATCCTGGTTTCAAAGGCTTCCCTCCGTCACCCAAGGCATTTTTGTTTTGGCAGCTATCGCCGCAATTCTGCCCATTCTCCTACCTGGGCGCGTGCTGTCCAACCAGCCTGATGCCGTTTTCCGTGCCCACATGCTTTTGGCCATGCTGGCCTACAGCACCTTCACCCTTGCTGCGGCCAGCGCGCTGGTGATGATTGCCCTGGAACGATCACTTCACAGCACGAAAAAGATGGCCATGAACGCGTCGGGCTGGTGGCAGGGCTTGCCTTCTTTGCTTGGCCTTGATCAGATGCTTATGCGCGTGGTGTTGGTGGGCTTTGTGTTGGTCACCCTCACTCTGGCCACAGGTATGGCGGTGGGGTTGGAGCTGGGCTACGGCCTTTTACGTTTTGATCACAAAACGGTGTTCACCATCGCAGCCTGGCTGCTTTCCCTGATTCTCTTGCTTGGTCGGCGCTGGTTTGGCTGGCGTGGCAAGGTAGCCGCCAGCTGGACGCTTGCAGGCTTTGTGGCCCTGCTGATGGCCTACATCGGTTCCCGATTTGTATTGGAAGTGGTTTTGCATCGGGCAGCCTCTGCCTAACCTGGAGACGCATTCATGCTCGGTCGTATTCTTATCATCATGGGGCTTGTTGGAATTGGCCTTTGGCTGCTCAAGAAGCTCTTGGGGGCCCGAAATCCACCGCCCTCTGAACGCGGTGATTCCAATCAAGACAAGTTGATCGCCTGCGCCCACTGCGGCACTCGGCTGCCCGCCACAGACGCTTTGTGGAAAGAAGGCCAGGGTTACTGCAGCATGACCCACCGAAACCTGGGGCCCAAAAAGCAGTGAACCGCGACGGCTGGATCGATGGGCTCATTCATCGGCATTCCCCGCACTTTGACGCTCGCCCAGAAGGTACCGCGCCCGATTTACTCGTGATTCACAACATCAGCCTTCCTGCCGGGGTTTACGGCGGTGAGGCGATTGAAGAGTTGTTCATGGGCACGCTGGACTGCAGCAGTCACCCAAGCTTTGCTGATCTTTCGGGCCTGAGGGTCTCGTCCCATTTTTTAATTCGCCGATGCGGCGAGGTCATTCAATTTGTGGGTTTGAACCACCGCGCATGGCATGCCGGCGTCTCGAACTTCCAGGGCCGCGAGGGCTGCAATGACTTTTCCGTTGGGGTGGAGCTTGAAGGAAGCGACCACGACGCTTTCACGACCAGTCAGCTCGATGCCCTGGCCGATCTCTGCGTGAGGTTAAGCAAGGCTTGCCCCACCATCACCTCGGTGGCGGGACACAGTGACATTGCGCCCGGAAGAAAAACCGATCCAGGCCCGTGTTTTGATTGGGTAGCCATGTTGGCCTTGCTTCGCCAACAAGGAATTCAGTGGGTTCGCCCATTCCAGTAAAACCCGCCCGGTTTTTCATATTTCGGAATGAGGCCGAAGCGCCAGAAATCGGGTTTTTATGGCGACTTCTTCCCGCAGAGGCCCGCTCAATAAGACTTTGGTTTTTAGTTTGAGACCTGCCCTGATTCTCCGGTCACGATGCGCCGCATCGTGGGGTTTTCACTGAAAAAACACCTTGCCCGCCAAGCCGGCCGGCTACTAGAATTAGTCAAAATTCGGCAAAAAAATACTAGATCTAGTAGTTTTTCTGGGCGGGCGACGTATTGTGCAAGACAGCGCGCCTCCCACCACTAACCAATACACAAGGGAGATTTTCAATGATGCAACGGGGCTCGGAATCACAGACGACATCCACGGGGGCAACACAGATGTCAGGTCTCATGGGCAACCCAGAGCAGCATCCTGCAGGGCTTTCAGCGCAGGCCGGTCTCTCCGACATCAAGATCATTCGCCGCAATGGCGCGGTTGTGGGCTTCGAGCCCAGCAAGATCCAGGTCGCTATGACCAAGGCCTTCCTGGCCGTGCAGGGCAATCAGGGTGCAGCATCCGCCCGGGTGCGCGAGATCACCGAAGAGCTGACCCAGCAGGTGGTAGCAGCCCTGGTACGTAGGCTCCCCGCCGGCGGCACCCTGCATATTGAAGACATCCAAGACCAGGTCGAACTGGGTCTGATGCGCTCTGGCGAACATGAAGTGGCCAGAGCCTATGTGCTGTATCGCGAACGTCGTGCCCAGGAACGCGCCCAAGAGCGGGCCGCAAAAAAGGGAACCGATGCCGCTGCAGGACAAGACATTGTTCTTCACATGCTGGTCGACGGTGTTGCCCAGCCGCTGGACCAGGCTTGGCTGCGCGGCATCGTGGCTGCGGCCTGCACCAACCTTGGCGAGGCTGTCAGTGTGGATGCCGTCATGGAAGACACCCTGAAAAACATCTACGACGGCGTGCCCGTCGAAGAAGTGTTGAAGTCCACCATCCTGTCGGCCCGTGCACTCATTGAAAAGGACCCCGCCTATGCAAAAGTTAGCGCCCGTCTGTTGCTGCACTCCATTCGCAAGGAGATCATGCAGGCCGAGGTCCCGCAGGCCGAGATGGACAGCCGTTACCGTGAGTACTTCCCACGATTCATCAAGAAGGGCATCGAGATTGGCCTTCTGAACGAAGAACTCGGCCGCTTTGACCTGAAAAAGCTGGCTCAGGCACTCGACCCAAGCCGTGACCTGCAGTTTGATTACCTTGGCATCCAAACACTCTACGACCGTTACTTCCTGATCGACCGCAATGACGACTTCAGCGGCGAGGGTCGTCGCATTGAAATGCCCCAGGCATTTTTCATGCGCGTCGCCATGGGGCTGGCTCTGAACGAACTGAACCGCGAAGCGCGGGCCATCGAGTTCTATCAGCTGCTCTCCAGCTTTGATTTCATGAGCTCGACCCCAACCCTGTTCAATTCGGGCACCACCCATTCCCAGCTCTCGTCTTGCTACCTCTCCACCGTGGCCGACGACCTCGACGGCATTTATGAGGCCATCAAGGAAAACGCTCTGCTGGCCAAGTACGC
>JBBAQV010000045.1:0-3419 GCA_040400125.1 Burkholderiaceae bacterium | reverse complement strand
ACCTCGACGGCATTTATGAGGCCATCAAGGAAAACGCTCTGCTGGCCAAGTACGCGGGCGGCCTGGGTAACGACTGGACACCCGTTCGTGCCCTGGGAAGCCATATCAAAGGCACCAATGGCAAAAGCCAAGGTGTGGTTCCCTTCTTGAAGGTGGTGAACGACACGGCTGTGGCGGTTAATCAGGGCGGCAAGCGCAAGGGCGCTGTCTGCACCTATCTGGAATCCTGGCACCTCGACGTCGAAGAGTTCCTTGAGCTTCGGAAAAACACAGGCGACGATCGCCGCCGTACCCATGACATGAATACCGCCAACTGGATCCCCGACCTCTTCATGAAGCGGGTTATGGAAGGCGGCGAGTGGACACTCTTTTCCCCCTCGGACGTCCCCGATCTGCACGACCTCTTCGGCAAAGCCTTTGAAGAGGCTTACTCGGCCTATGAAGCAAAGGCTGATCGTGGCGAGATTCGTCACTTCAAGCGCATCCCTGCCGCCCAGCTCTGGCGCAAGATGCTGACCATGCTCTTTGAAACGGGCCACCCCTGGATCACCTTCAAAGACCCATGCAACATCCGCAGCCCGCAGCAGCACGTGGGCGTGGTGCACTCATCGAACCTTTGCACCGAGATCACGCTGAACACCAACGACTCCGAAATCGCCGTCTGCAACCTGGGCTCGGTGAACCTGGTGAACCATCTCAAGCCCGCCGGTCAGCAAGGCGGCCTTCAGCTGGACCTCGACAAGCTCAAAAAGACGGTCGGCACCGCCATGCGCATGCTCGACAACGTGATCGACATTAACTACTACGCGGTGGCCAAGGCACGAAACTCCAACATTCGCCACCGTCCGGTGGGTCTGGGCATCATGGGCTTTCAGGAAGCGCTGCATGCCATGCGCATCCCTTACGCCAGCCAGGAAGCCATCGAATTCGCTGATCGTTCCATGGAGGCCGTCTGCTACAACGCTTACTCGGCCTCGGCCGATCTTGCGCAAGAGCGGGGCGCCTATTCTTCGTTCCGGGGTTCGCTCTGGGATCGCGGCATTCTGCCCCTGGACACCCTGAAGCTTTTGACCCAAGAGCGTGGCGGCTATGTGGAGGTGGACATGTCGTCTACGCTCGACTGGGACACCCTGCGTGAGCGGATCAAGACCCACGGCATGCGCAACTCCAACTGCGTGGCCATCGCCCCCACGGCCACCATCTCCAACATTGTTGGCATCTCGGCCTCGATCGAGCCCACCTATCAGAACCTTTATGTGAAATCGAACCTTTCCGGCGAGTTCACCATGGTGAACGAGTACCTGGTGCAAGACCTGAAAAAGCTGGGGCTCTGGGACGAAGTCATGGTGGCTGATTTGAAATACTTCGACGGAAGCCTGGCCAAGATCGACCGCATCCCCGCGGAACTTCGCCAGCTCTACGCCACCGCATTTGAAGTCGACACCAGCTGGATGGTGGAATGTGCTGCACGTCGCCAGAAGTGGATCGACCAGGCACAGTCGCTCAACATTTACATGGCTGGCGCGTCCGGCAAGAAGCTTGACGAGACCTACAAGCTGGCCTGGCTGCGCGGCCTCAAAACCACTTACTACCTGCGCACGATGGGTGCGACCTCGGCTGAAAAATCGACGATCAGCACCGGTCAGCTCAATGCTGTTCCCGTGCAGGGCGGTGTTGCTCAGGCAGGATCGGCAGCGATCACCGCAGCGTCGGCGGACAGCATCACGGCCGGAAGTGATGTGAAGTTTTGCTCGATCGACAACCCCGAGTGCGAGGCTTGTCAGTAAAAAAGAAAGAGAAAAAGCCGTGGTGTGAATGCGACAAGAAGTTCATCGCATTCACGCTTTGTAAAAAAAGTTAAAAAAATGATTGCATCGTGAAAAATGTTCTTGCATTATTCGCGCTGTGTACAACAACCGAATCTCACGTTGCTTTCATTTTTAGTGAACACAAAACTGAACTGAAAGAAAAGTGAGAGTCGAAATGCTGAACTGGGAAGATAGCTCCAACACCGCTGCGCAGGCACCCACCCGGAACCCCGGGATGCCAACCATGTCACCGGCCATGATGCCCGTGCAAGGCGCTTCCGCCGCCGTTTCATCTTCACATGCAGCCTCTACTGCCACCTTTGCTGGGTCAGTGGCCGCCCCTCTTGCCGCCGAAGATGCCACCTCCCGCCGTGTCCGCGTGGAAGACAAGCGCATCATCAATGCCAAGACCGACGTCAACCAGTTGGTTCCTTTTAAATACAAGTGGGCCTGGGAAAAATACCTTGCGGGCTGTGCTAACCATTGGATGCCCCAGGAAATCAACATGTCTCGCGACATCGCCACCTGGAAAGACCCCAATGGCCTGACCGACGACGAGCGCCGCCTGATTAAGCGCAACCTGGGCTTTTTTGTGACCGCAGATTCATTAGCGGCCAACAACATTGTTCTGGGCACCTACCGTCACATCACGGCACCCGAATGCCGCCAGTACTTGCTTCGTCAGGCCTTTGAAGAGGCCATCCACACCCATGCCTATCAGTACATTGTGGAGTCGCTGGGCCTGGAAGAAGCTGAAATCTTCAATGCCTACCACGAGGTAGCCTCGATCCGTGACAAAGATGAATTCCTCATCCCCTTCATCGACACCCTGACCGACCCAGAATTCAAGACCGGCACCCTTGAAGCCGACCAGAAGCTATTGAAGTCGCTGATCGTCTTTGCCTGCCTGATGGAAGGCCTTTTCTTCTATGTCGGTTTTGTCCAGATTCTGGCCCTTGGCCGTCAGAACAAGATGACGGGCGCCGCTGAACAGTACCAGTACATCCTGCGTGACGAGTCCATGCACTGCAATTTCGGCATCGACCTGATCAACACCATCAAGCTTGAAAACCCCCACCTCTGGACGGCTGAGTTCCGTGACGAAATCGCCGACCTCTTCCGCAAGGCCGTTGACCTTGAATACCGCTACGCCGAAGACACCATGCCGCGTGGCGTACTGGGGCTCAATGCGTCGATGTTCAAGTCCTACCTTCGTTATATCGCCAATCGTCGTTGCCAGCAGATCGGCCTAGAGCCCATCTTCGGTAACGAGGAAAACCCCTTTCCCTGGATGTCCGAAATGGTGGACCTCAAAAAGGAGAGGAATTTCTTTGAAACCCGTGTGATCGAGTATCAAACGGGCGGCGCGTTGTCCTGGGAGTAAGCCAAAAGGTGCATCCGGGTCCGCGTCAAACAGTATTCATTAGCGTTGGGAGCTTCTCTCCTTGCGCAAATGAATGGTTCGGACCACCCGGTGCGAATCCCCTTTTGTTCAAGCTTGAAGGAGTACTCCATGGCTGAAGAAGCAAAGAAGAAAGCAAAGAAGAAGCCCGCAGCAAAGAAGAAGCCTGCTGCGAAAAAGAAAGTAGCGGCCAAGAAGCCTGCAGCCAA
>JBBAQV010000044.1:0-8309 GCA_040400125.1 Burkholderiaceae bacterium | reverse complement strand
CTGCCTCTTGGGCGTCAATGCCTGCACGTCGCAAGAGTGCAGTGGTCATCTGGGTCGCCGTGGTCTTCCCGTTGGTGCCGGTAATCGCCAACACCTTGGGCAGCTCAAGCGGCAGCTCAAGGTCATCGCCCTGAATCAACCCACTCGTGGCATGAGCCGCATGATGAATCGCCCACTCGAAGAGATCGAGCTCGCTCACCACCGACACCGAAGTATTCTTGGCATGGGCGAGAAGATCGGCAATCGCGCTGCCGCGCTCGGGATGAGGTGTGAGACCCGGACTGATGATGAGTAGCGTGGCCGATGCAAGAAGCTCTGTCGAAAACGGTACCGCCACCGAGGTGGAGATGGTGATCTTGGGGTGGCACTGTGCAAGGTCTTGCGCGTCTTTCAACATGGGTGGCTGGGCTCGGCTGTCAACCACACGAATGGCGGCCCCTTGACGTGCAAGCCAGCGGCAGCATGCCAAGCCCGACTCACCCATGCCAACCACCACCACCTCTTGCTTGGGCCAGGCAATATCCATGGGAATGGCTGGCTTGGTTGCCACCAAGGTGGGGGTGAGTGTTTTTTTACTGTTGCGCATCGTGATCGGTCAGGGTCTTGAAATGAGTGGTCTTTATCGAAGTTTGAGCGTGGCCAGCCCAGCCAGAACAAGCATCATGGTGATGATCCAAAACCGAACCACCACCTGGGTTTCTTTCCATCCTTTGACTTCAAAGTGGTGATGCAAGGGCGCCATCAAGAGAATTCTTCGGCCCTGACCAAACCGCCACTTGGTGTACTTGAAATAACTCACCTGCAGCATCACGGAAAGTGTTTCCACCACAAACACACCGCCCATGATGAACAGGACAATCTCTTGTCGAACCACCACCGCCACGGTGCCAAGCGCCCCACCCAGGGCCAGAGCACCCACGTCGCCCATGAACACCTGTGCTGGGTAGGCGTTAAACCACAAGAAGGCCAGGCCTGCTCCCACCAGGGCTGCACAAAAGACAGTGAGTTCACCCGCGCCAGGGATGAAGGGAATCAACAGGTATTTTGCAAACACGGCATTGCCCGTCACATACGCGAAGACACCAAGAGCACCGGCCACCAACACCGTGGGCATGATGGCCAACCCATCAAGTCCGTCAGTGAGATTGACCGCGTTACTGGTACCCACGATGACGAAGTAGCTCAACAAAATGAAACCAAAAACCCCCAAGGGATAAGCGACCTGCTTGAAGAAAGGAACAATGAGCTGGGCCGTGCTTGGTAAGTCCAGAGAAAAGCCATTGCTCACCCACTGGATGAAAAGCTGAAGAGCCTGTTCATTGCTTTGTGCGGGCACCGAAAAGGCGAGATAAACGGCCGCGATGATGCCAATCACGGACTGCCAGAAATACTTCCATCGGCTGGCCAGTCCACGCGGGTCTTGAAACACCACCTTTCGATAGTCATCCACCCAACCCACGGCGCCAAAACCCAGGGTGACAAGAATGACTGCCCAGACGAAACGATTGCTTAAGTCGGCCCAGAGCACCGTGGTGATTCCAATCGACAAAAGAATCAAGGCGCCGCCCATGGTGGGCGTTCCAGTTTTCACCAGATGGGTCTGAGGCCCGTCATCGCGTACCGCCTGACCCACCTTCATGGCCGTCAGTTTCCGGATGACCATCGGCCCAAGGAAAAGACCAATTCCCAGCGCGGTGAGTGTGGCCAGCACCGATCGAAGAGTGATGTAGTTCAGAACACCAATGACACGGATGTAATCGTCAAGCCATTGAACAAGCATCAGCAGCATGTCGACTCCTTCGCATGGGAGGCCGTCACCGAGGTGGCCGCCAGGGCCGTGATCACGCGTTCCATTTTCATAAACCGCGAGCCCTTCACCCAGAGCGATGGCGATTGGTGTTCGTGTTGCCGTGACCGCACCCAAGACCGGATGTCGTTCACCAAGAGCTCCATCGTCGGAAGGTGTCGACCAACACCTGTTCGTTCACCGGCTCGTTGCATGGCGTCGCCGTGAAGCCAGATGCCATCGAGGGATTGGCTTTGTGCAAAGCGAAGGATCTCGTCATGAAAACTTTGTTCTTGGTCGCCAACCTCGCCCATATCGCCAAGCACCAGTCCTCGTGGCCCGGGCAGCTGAGTCAAGGCAAGAATGGCGGCACGAACTGAGTCAGGATTAGCGTTGTAGGTGTCGTCCACCATGAGCCCACCGCCATCCAGAAGACAGCGCTCACCCCGCCCTTTCACCGGCGAGAATGCATTCAAAGCTTTGGCAATAGAGGGTGCAGGGATGTTGGCGGCACAGGCGCAACTTGCCGCAGCAAGACAGTTCGAGGCGAAATGGTCACCAAGCCCCATGGGCTCAATGCTGAATTCGGCACCACTGGGAAGCTGAATCCACAACATGGGGCGTCCGGATGATGACTGCCGCCAGGCACCGACCACCTCTTCCCCACCCCATGCGGATTGCTTCGAATACGCGGGATGATCTTGGGTCTCATGACTAGCCAGAAGCCGAAAACGAATGACTCGCCGTCCGGCAATCTGTTGAAGCCACAAGGCTTCGTGGGCCGGGTCAAAGGGAATGATCGCCGTGCCCTGCGGGCCAAGCGACTCAAAAACATGTCCATTTTCTTCGGCCACCGCCGCCACCGACTTCATGAACTCTTGATGTTCACGCTGAGCGTTGTTCAGCAGTGCAATGGTGGGTTGTGCAATGGCGGAAAGCATGGGAATCTCGCCGGGATGGTTCATGCCAAGTTCAAGCACAGCATGGGTGTGCTGACGCGAAAGCCCAAGCACCGACAAAGGAACACCAATGTGATTATTCAAATTTCCTGGTGTGGCCCAAAAGGCATCGGGGCCAGCAGCCTCGCTCAGAATCGCCGCCACCATCTGCTTGACCGTGGTCTTGCCATTACTGCCCACGACGGCAATTAGTTCACCACGCCACCATTGCCGCCAGTGAGTGGCCCAACGCTGAAGCGCGCTGAGGCTGTTGTCAACTAAGACCACCGGGATCGTCTGGGTCGAGGTGCTCCATGCAGCCGACACCGTTTCTGAGGGTCGAGAGATCATGGCCAAGGCCGCACCACGATCTTGAGCTTGAGCAATAAAGGCGGCGCCATCAAAACGGGGGCCCGCCAAGCCCACAAAAAGACTTCCCGTCTTCAGGGTGCGTGTGTCGGTGCTCACCGAAAAAAACTCGACGTCAGCTGGGTCACGCGCAGCCTGTGCCGATGAGGCCGGCCAGAGAACCTGGGCATCTGGAAGAACCCGTAGGAGATCGGCAAGACTAGGCATGGGCCGTGCCCCCCCGAACATGATGCTGCGAGTGAACCCATCGATGGATTGCGGCTTCGGCATGATCGCGATCAGAGAAGGTGATGCACTGGTCGCCAAGCTGCTGGATCTGCTCGTGACCTTTACCCGCCACCAGAACAATGTCGCTTCGTCGCGCCATATCAAATGCGCGGCCAATGGCCAGAGCCCGGTCGGCCTCGCGAGTGACTTTCACCTGAAGCGCAGCCGAAATGCCCGAGGCAATTTCATCCATGATCTGTTCGGCGTCTTCATGCCTTGGGTTGTCCGAGGTCATCACCACCTGGTCAGCCTCATGCGCAGCAATCTGACCCATCAGTGGACGCTTGGCCCGATCGCGATCACCCCCACAGCCAAAGACGCAGATGAGCTGGCCCTGCCGCTGCAGCGCCACCTCCCGCAATGCCTTTAAGACATGTGCAAGAGCATCTGGCGTGTGAGCGTAATCGATCACGGCCCAGGGCGCATGGTCAGGCTTTAACATCTCGAGGCGTCCTGCGGGAAGCTGAAATTCATGAAGCTGTTCACGCACCAGGACGGGATCAAACTTCATCGACATCAGACAAGAAGCCACCACCAAGGCGTTTTGAATATTGTGATGGCCCACCACCGGCAGCTGAATCGGGCCACAGAGATCGACGGCTTTGCCCAGAGCATGAAGATCAAAATACAAGCCATTGTTTTTTAATCGAACCGCCTCGGGTCGAAGGGATGCATGAGCGTCGTCAGGAGGATTCGCGCCAATCGCCCACCGGGTGACATGCCGATCGGCAGCCTGCCACATCGTGAGTCCGTGGGCATCATCCGTGTTCACCACCATGGTGCCCAGCGTGGGCGCTTCAAAAAGAAGTGCCTTGGCCTGGCTGTAGTTCTCAAGGGTGCCGTGAAGATCCAGATGGTCATGACTGAGGTTGGTGAATGCAGCTGTCTTCACAGCAAGCCCCTGCAGCCTTCCTTGAATGAGGCCAATGGATGACGCCTCGAGCACCACAGCACGACAACCTTCCAAAGACAGCTGATGCAGCAGTCGGTGCAGCGTCACACTGTCAGGCGTGGTGAGCCCCCCGGTGGCCTGAGCGTCCCATGACGGTTGAAAGCCATGGGTGCACTTCGCTGGGAATCGCCCAAGCCCAAGCGTTCCAATCACTGCGCTGGGTTCGCCAAGACGGGCAATGGCATAACCCAGAGCGGCACTCACCGTTGATTTTCCATTGGTCCCGGTCACGGCAATCACCGGAAGTGTCATGCTGGGTCGGCTGTAGAACGCCGAAGCGATCATGCCGACCCGAAAGGCGAGCTTCGGCACACCCAAGACCAAGACATCCGTGCCCGCCGAAATGCTCTGTGGCGGCAACACCTTGAGCTCATCGGAATCTTCGGCAGATTCCATAACAATGGCTTTGGCACCCTGGGTTAATGCCAAACCAATAACCTGCGAAAGGGAGTAATGCTTGCCGTCGCGAGCAATCAATCCATCACCCGGGGTCAGGGTGCGACTGTCCGACGAGAGATGGGCCTTGGGCCCGAGGTGTTGGCGCAGACGGTTTGCAATCTCGTCTGCCATCGACTCACGCAGGCTCAACGGATGAAATTTTCCACCCCAGGCAGGCGCATGAAGCATCGTTGCTGCAGTTTGTGAGTTTGGTGTCGTTGCTGTCATGGTCACTGACTCCCCTCAGCAATGAGGGCCACCGCCGGCAAGATTCGTAATGACGGATTGGGTGACATCTGAAGCCGACGCAAGGCGTCGTTGGCAATCTGCGAAAACACTGGCGCAGCGACCTCACCAGCGTAATGTTTGCCGCCGCTTGGCTCATCGACCATCACGGCGATCACAAACCGAGGACGATCGGCTGGCGCAAAACCCACAAATGACGAGATGTACTTGTTCTTGGCATAGCCACCCGCCTCGGGCTTATGGGCGGTGCCGGTTTTGCCGGCCACTCGAAAACCCATGACCTGGGCCTTCGGTGCTGTGCCTGTGGGCGAGGTGGCTTGCTCCAGCATGTCTCGCATCACCTTGGCGGTATTCGGGGAAATGACTCGAACACCTGCCACAGGCCCCGGCTGGGGCACAAACGATAACGGCACCAGGTCACCATCACGTGCAAAGATGGTGTAGGCCCGCGCCAGCTGAAGAAGTGACACCGAAATGCCGTGACCATAGGAGATCGTGGCTTTTTCAATGGGTACCCAATTCTTTGCCGCCCGCAAACGACCTGAAGTGGCCCCGTTTAAGCCAACATCCGGCACACGACCAAAACCCGCCGCCACATAGAAATCATAGAGCTCGGATGACTGCAGCTGCTGTGCAATCTTCACCGTTCCAACATTGCTCGACTTGGCCAGAATTTCTTGGACACTCAGCAGCCCGTGCTTCTGAGTGTCGCCAATCGTTCGATTACCAATCGTGATTTTCCCGGGATTGGTTTGGATCATGGTCCCCGGTGTCACTCGGCCAAGCTCGAGTGCCGCTGCAATGGAAAAAGCCTTCATCGTGGAGCCGGGCTCAAAAGCGTCCGTCACTGCACGATTGCGCACTGAGTTTGCATTCAGACTCTTTCGATCGTTCGGATCAAAGGACGGCTCATTGGCCAAGGCAAGTACCTCACCCGTTTGCACATCCACCACCACCGCCGACGCGGCCTTGGCTTTGTGTTCCACCATGGCATTTTTAAGTGCCGTCTGAGCAATGGTCTGAAGGCTTGCATCCAGCGAGATCTGGAGGTCTTTCCCAGGCGCCGCGGCCAAAAGCTGACGCTCGCCAACGGCGGTGTTGCGTCGGTCCACCACAAGACGTGTCTGACCCGGCACACCTTTGAGGCCATCGTCATGAGTGCGCTCCAGCCCTTCTGCGCCACGCTCTTCGGCGTCCGTGAACCCCACCACATGCGCAAAGGCCTCGCCAAACGGATAAAACCGGCGATAGTCGGTTTCAAGCTCAAGCCCCGGGAGTCTCAAGGCACGAACTCTGTCGGCCTGCTCGAGATTCAAATTCTTACTCACCCAGAAGAAACGTTTTGCGCCTTTCACCTGGCGATCAAAATCGGCACGGGTCAGACCAAGAATTTTGACCAGCTCATCAACCTTGGGGTTTTGGAGATTGAGCTGGGTGGGTACAATGCCAAGACGCTCTTCCACAATGCTTGATGCAATGACCTCGCCATGGCGATCCAGCACACGGCCACGCAAGGCAGGAATTTCATGGGCGCGCTCAAAGCGCCGTTCGGCACGACTCTGCCATTGGTCAGCGTTCACCAGCTGCAGCATGAAGGCTCGAACCAACACCGCAAGAAAGCCAAGCATCAGCAAGATCAGAATGAATTTTGATCGACCTTGCGTCGCCCGCCAGGTCAGTACCGGCTGAGCGGAGCGGCCCACTGCGCTCGAGCGCCATTTGCCTGGGAGCGCGTTCGTGCGGGTATTCACAGCGGCTTACCTCGATTCTGTGACTCGAACCAGAAAAGCGTCTGTGTTGGATCAATCGGTACCATCTTTAGATCCTGTCGCGCGGTACGGTTGATGCGGCCAGGGTTGCGCAATGCCGTGAGCGCCACCTGAAGTTTCTCAATGTCTGCATCAAGTTTCTGGCCCGTGCGGTCAACACGATCCACATGGGTAAACAACCGCCGCTCTTGATATCGTGCATTGACCAGCGACATCGCCGACAAGGTGATTAAGGCAACAAGAATCCACTGACCGCGGGTCATGCCTTGATTCCCTCTGACCCCTGAGCAAGCCGCTCGGCCACACGCAGGGTGGCTGAGCGTGCGCGTGGGTTACGACGAAGCTCTTCAGCCGATGCGCGAATTCGGGCAACACTGCGCAGCCGTGGCTTGCTGATCGTGCGAGCGACATACCCCGCGTGCTGACTGAGGCCGTCGAGCATGGCGCGCTGACTTCGGGTTAGCGATCGGTCAATGTCGGGTGGCTTTTTACCAGACTCGTCTCGAATGAACTGCTTAACAACGCGGTCTTCGAGCGAGTGGAAGCTGATAACCGCAAGGCGCCCAGCCGTGCACAAGAGATCGACGGCAGCCTGAAGAACGGCGTGGAGTTCGTCGAGCTCGCCATTGATGTGAATCCGTAAAGCCTGAAAGGTTCGCGTCGCAGGGTGCTGCCCTGGCTCTGGCCTTGCGCCGCAGCGCCGAAGCGTCTGCGTGACAAGCTCCGCAAGCCGAGTGGTGGTGTCGAGTGGCTCAGCCTCACCCCGTGACGCCTCGGCGCAGCGAGTAACAATCGCGTGTGCAATCGGAACAGCAAACCGTTCTTCACCATAGTCGGCAATCACCTTTCTGAGTTCTTCGAGTGTGGCTTGAGCCATCCAAATGGAGAGGGGTTCGCCACGGGTCGTGTCCATGCGCATGTCCAAAGGACCGTTGAATCGAAAGCTGAACCCACGATCGGCCTGGTCCAGCTGCGGGGACGAGACACCAAGATCCATCAAAATGCCATTGACGTCGTAGCAGCCTCGGGCATTCAGTTCGGTTTTCATTGCACTGAATGGCGCATGAATGATTTCGAACCGTGTGTCGGTGAATGAGCGTGCTGCATCGATCGCTTGAGGGTCTCGATCAAATGCGATGAGCCGGCCATCGGGGCCGAGCGCCTGAAGAATTCGAAGGCTGTGCCCGCCGCGCCCAAAGGTTGCATCCACATAGGTTCCCGAAGGATTGATGGACAACGCGTCAATGGATTCATCAAGCAGCACCGGAAGATGAGCAGACGATTCCATGGTTGAGAAACTTGCGGTGGACGTCGGACGGACGAACGCAGTCGTCACGGTGACGCACCACCACGTTTGCGATGACGTACCGATTGTTTGTGGGCCTCAAGAGTGGCGGCATCCCAGATCTCGAAATGATGACCCACCCCGAGCAAGATCACGTCACGCTGAATCTTTGCACCATCACGCAAGACAGGATTAATCAGCACACGGCCTTGGTTGTCGATCTCGGGGGTGTCGCTTAAACCCAGCCAGAAACGGCGGC
>JBBAQV010000043.1:5664-8522 GCA_040400125.1 Burkholderiaceae bacterium | reverse complement strand
TCGACACCGTCGATGGCGAGCGTCTTGAGATTCAGTAACCGACTAAAACGACGGGCCACGATTTCCGGCAGCACCGTCATGCCAAGTCCCGCCGCCACAAGCTGGGAAATGGCGTCAAAGCCTTTGACCTGAACGCGAATCCTGGGATGAACACCCGCCTGACGCGCTGCCGTCGCAAGCCATTCCTGAATGGATCCGCCCTCTTGCAAAAGAATGAGGTCCTCATTCAACAGGCGATCCAACGACAGACTCGTCATGGATTTCCAACGGCCTTGATTGGGCACCATCGCCACGAGGGTGTCCTGGTGGTAGGGCAGAACATGAAGGTCATGACGGATGCATTCGCCAGCAAAGACGCCAATCTCGGCATCACCATCGGCAACAATCTGTTGAATCTCTCGGCTGGTTTGCTCGGAGAGGTCAATCCGAACCTTGGGATGGGTTTTAAGAAACGCCGTGAGATCTGTGGGGAGCACGGTGGCAATCGAACTGGCATTGGCCACGACTCGAACATGCCCACTAATTCCGGCGGCAAAATCCCCCACCTCGAATTCCATCTGAGCCAACTCACGTTCGATCGAGCGCGCGTGATGCAACACGGTGTTGCCCGCCTCGGTGAATCGAACACCGCGCGCATGACGGATGAGCAAGGACACGCCCATTCGTGATTCAAGATCGCGAATCCGAGTGCTGGCTGCACCCAAGGCAAGATGAAGACTCTCTGCGGCCTTGGTAATCGACCCCATCTGGGCCACCGCCAGCAAGAGCTTCAGGGTCATGAAATCAACGCGTTGCGGATTGGTGACGGAAGTCGACATGTTGAGACCGTGAAGGAACTAGCCCGTGGCGCGAATTCGAACGGCTTCAAGGTAAGCCTCAGCGTCAATCGGCGTCTGGTCTCGCTGGGATCGCCACAACGCCTCACCAAGACACTCCATGACCTCATGCATGGCCTCGTGTCGGTCATCGAGTCGCTGTGCAAGACGTTGAAATGCATCTCGAATGCCCGGCGGCTGATCGATTGAGACCTGCTCCTCAATGGAAAGATGCATGGCCAGATGCAGGAAGGGGTTGGTCTGCCCCGACTCCGGACTGTAGGTCTTGACCACGGCATCGTCGGCATTGGCAAGATCCTGGTGATATTCCGGGTGCTCCCGAATCCAGTCCACGGCGATCACCTCAATGGGCGCAAGGGGCATCTGTAGGCTGGCTTTGGACCAGGCCTCGCAGAAAAAACGTCGTACGTCGTCCTTGCTTGGGTTGAACACGCTGGCCTGCCGATCGAGTGCAAATCGAGGTTAAGGTGGATGTCCTCTCGACTGTACTCAGTTTTCCCAGCCTTCGCAATAGACGAAGGCTAGACGCCGAATCACGCATTCTCACGAACCCCAAAGGGGCGTATTGTTTCGCACAGAAGTAAAAAAAAGAACGACTAAGAACACTTAGCGGCACGAATCAGGGAGATTCACCATGTCAGGCTCGTCATCAGCAGGCCGTCGCTTTCGCGAGGCCCTTGCCCAAGAAAAACCTCTTCAAGTCATCGGCGCCATCAATGCCAACCATGCGTTGCTCGCCAAACGCGCGGGCTTTCGAGCCATCTACCTGTCGGGCGGAGGTGTCGCTGCAGGGTCATTGGGCCTGCCAGACCTGGGCATTTCGGGGCTTGATGATGTGCTCACCGACGTTCGTCGAATCACCGACGTCTGCGACACCCCGTTGCTGGTTGACGTGGACACAGGCTTTGGCGCTTCGGCATTCAATATCGCTCGCACCACACGCTCGCTGATTAAGTTTGGTGCGGGTGGCCTGCACATTGAAGACCAGGTGGGCGCCAAGCGTTGCGGTCACCGGCCCGGAAAAGCCATCGTGACCCAGCAAGAAATGGCCGACCGCGTCAAGGCCGCTGTTGACGCCCGCACGGACCACGACTTCCTCATCATGGCCCGCACCGACGCCCTTGCTGTGGAGGGCCTGCAGGCTGCGATTGACCGTGCCTGCGCCTGTGTCGAAGCGGGCGCGGACGCCATCTTCCCCGAGGCCATGACCGAGCTGTCCATGTACAAGGAATTCGCCAAAGCCGTTGGTGTTCCAGTACTTGCCAACATTACGGAATTTGGCGACACACCGCTCTACACCGTGGACGAACTGGCAGGCGCCGATGTCTCCATGGTGCTTTATCCGCTTTCCGCGTTCCGCGCCATGAACAAAGCCGCGCAGGCCGTTTATGAGGCTGTGCGTCGCGACAAAACCCAGAAAAATGTGGTGCACACCATGCAGACTCGCAAAGAGCTCTATGACGCCATTGGCTACTGGGATTACGAAAACAAACTTGACGCCCTCTTTTCCAACAATAAGTAAAGCCCCATGACTTCTGAAGCAGCCATCACCCCCAAACCCAAAAAATCAGTCGCCCTGTCCGGTGTGACGGCAGGCAACACCGCCCTTTGCACAGTCGGTCGAACCGGCAATGACCTGGCCTATCGTGGCTACGACATTCTTGATCTCGCCGATGTCTGTGAGTTTGAAGAAATCGCCTTTTTGCTCATTCACGGCAAGCTGCCCAATGCGGCGGAACTTAAGGGCTACAAATCCAAACTTCGTGCGCTACGCGGCATTCCAGCAAGCGTGATGACCGTGCTGGAGTCATTGCCTGCGTCGTCTCACCCCATGGATGTCATGCGCACGGCCGTCTCTGCATTGGGCTGCTGCCTTCCTGAAAAGGATGACCACAACGCGCCCGGCGCGCGGGACATCGCCGACCGACTGATGGCCTCGCTTGGTTCCATGCTTTTGTATTGGTATCACTACAGCCACAACGGCACCATCATGGATGTCGAAAGCGATGAGGATTCAATTGG
>JBBAQV010000043.1:0-5564 GCA_040400125.1 Burkholderiaceae bacterium | reverse complement strand
GTCATGGCGGACGCCAAGAAAATGTTCCCCAATCTTGATTGGTTCAGTGCCGTGAGCTACCACATGATGGGTGTTCCGACCGCCATGTTCACTCCGCTCTTTGTGATTTCACGAACCTCGGGCTGGGGCGCTCATGTGATTGAGCAGCGTGCGGACGGAAAGATTATTCGCCCAAGCGCCAACTACATCGGCCCTGACGATCAGACCTTCGTGCCCATCGACCAACGCAAGTAACCACGAGACGGGGGCCGTCTCGCCGACGGGCCTCCTGAACCCGAGACCCCCCATGAACACTGCTCACCGCAAACCCCTTCCCAACAGCAACCTCGAATACTTCGATGCCCGCGCGGCGGTCGAAGCCATCGCCCCAGGCGCCTACGACCGTTTGCCCTACACCTCGAAGGTGTTGGCCGAAAATCTCGTGCGTCGATGCGCCCCTTCCGCACTGACCGCATCACTCCAACAGCTGATTGAACGCCGACGCGACCTGGACTTTCCGTGGTTTCCGGCACGCGTGGTCTGCCATGACATCCTTGGCCAGACCGCACTGGTCGATCTTGCAGGTCTGCGGGACGCCATCGCAGAAAAAGGCGGTGATCCTGCACAGGTCAATCCGGTGGTGCCAACCCAGCTGGTCGTCGACCATTCGCTCGCCGTCGAATGCGGCGGCTTTGATCCCGATGCCTTTGAAAAAAATCGCGCCATCGAGGAGCGACGTAACGAAGACCGCTTCCATTTCATTGAATGGACCAAGCATGCGTTCGAGAATGTGGATGTCATCCCTCCGGGCAACGGCATTCTTCACCAGATCAACCTGGAACGGATGTCACCCGTGATTCAGGTGCAAGGCGGCGTGGCCTTCCCAGACACGCTGGTCGGCACGGACAGCCATACCCCCATGGTCGATGCCCTGGGCGTGATTGCCATTGGCGTCGGGGGGCTCGAGGCCGAGAGTGTCATGCTGGGTCGAGCCTCCTACATGAGGCTGCCCGACATCGTTGGTGTTCGCCTAACCGGCAAGCCCAAAGAGGGCATCACCGCCACCGACACGGTGTTGGCACTGACCGAGTTTCTGCGCAAAGAACGGGTGGTCTCGGCCTACCTTGAGTTCTTCGGAGAGGGCGCCGCCAACCTGACTCTGGGAGACCGGGCCACCATCTCGAACATGGCGCCGGAGTTCGGTGCTACAGCAGCCATGTTTTACATCGATGAACAAACCATCCGCTACCTTCGTCTGACGGGTCGTGACGAGGAGCTCATCCGTCTGGTTGAAAACTACGCGAAGGTCACGGGCCTTTGGGCGGACGGAATGGCTCAGGCCGACTATGAGCGTGTGATCGAGTTCGACCTCTCCAGCGTTGTGCGCAACATTGCAGGGCCATCCAACCCGCACAAACGGGTGGCCACCACGGATCTGGCAGCGCGTGGCATCAGCGGCGTGGTCGAATCCACGCCGGGTCTCATGCCCGACGGTGCCGTCATCATTGCGGCCATCACCAGCTGCACCAACACCAACAACCCGCGCAATATGATCGCCGCAGGGCTTTTGGCCCGCAACGCCAATCGGGTAGGTCTGACGCGCAAGCCCTGGGTCAAGAGCTCGCTCGCCCCGGGTTCGAAAGCGGTTCCGCTGTATCTGCAGGAAGCCGGGCTGATGCCCGAACTTGAGAAACTCGGCTTCGGTGTCGTGGCCTTTGCCTGCACCACCTGTAACGGAATGAGCGGCGCGCTGGACCCCACAATTCAGCAAGAAATCATGGATCGGGACCTCTATGCCACGGCCGTGCTTTCGGGGAATCGGAACTTTGATGGCCGTATCCACCCGTATGCCAAGCAGGCGTTTCTTGCGTCTCCTCCTCTGGTGGTGGCCTATGCCATTGCCGGGACCATCCGCTTTGATATTGAAAAAGATGTTCTTGGACATGACGCCCAAGGCAAGCCTGTTCGTCTGCATGACCTCTGGCCCAGCGACGAAGAAATCGATGCGGTGGTGGCCAAGAGTGTGAAGCCCGAACAATTCCGCCAGGTCTATGACCCGATGTTCAAGCTTCGAGTGGACTCGGGAACCAAGGTGAAGCCACTTTACGATTGGCGCCCACAGAGCACCTACATCCGTCGCCCGCCCTACTGGGAAGGCGCACTTGCCGGAGAGCGAACCCTCAAGGGCATGCGGCCGTTGGCGGTTCTTGGTGACAACATCACCACGGATCACCTCTCGCCATCGAATGCCATCTTGCTGGACAGCGCTGCGGGCGAATATCTTGCGAAGATGGGTCTTCCCGAAGAGGACTTCAACTCCTACGCAACCCATCGGGGTGATCACCTCACTGCGCAACGGGCTACCTTCGCCAATCCGAAACTGATGAATGAGATGGTCCTTGAAAATGGTCAGGTCAAACAAGGTTCTCTGGCACGAGTCGAGCCCGAAGGCAAGGTCATGCGCATGTGGGAGGCCATTGAAACCTACATGAATCGCAAGCAGCCGCTCATCATTATTGCGGGTGCTGACTATGGGCAAGGCTCATCCCGAGACTGGGCGGCCAAGGGTGTCCGTCTTGCAGGTGTGGAAGCCATTGTGGCCGAGGGTTTTGAGCGCATTCACCGCACCAATCTCGTCGGCATGGGTGTGCTTCCCTTGGAGTTCAAGCCAGGAACCACACGCCAAACCTTGAACATTGATGGCACCGAAACCTTTGATGTCGTGGGGGAACGAACACCTCGCGCTGACCTCACGCTCATCATTCGCAGGCGCAATGGCCGTGTCGTCGAGGTGCCCGTCACACTCCGACTGGACACCGCCGAGGAGGTCTCGATCTATGAGGCGGGTGGGGTTCTGCAGCGCTTTGCCCAAGACTTTCTCGAAGCGAAAGCGGCCTAGCCAGGAAACAAACCATGACCACCCCAACGACATCCGCTGTAGCCCATCCACCTCAGGTCAAGATTCCCGCCACCTACATGCGCGGCGGCACCAGCAAGGGCGTATTTTTCAAGCTGACCGACCTGCCGCAAGCGGCCCAAATACCGGGAGCAGTCCGCGATGCCATCTTGCTTCGGGTGATTGGCAGCCCCGACCCTTACGGCAAACAGATTGACGGAATGGGCAACGGCAGCTCAAGCACCAGCAAGTCAGTGATCATTTCAAAGAGCTCTCGGCCCGATCACGATGTGGACTATCTGTTTGGTCAGGTCTCGATTGATCAGGCTTTCGTCGATTGGAGCGGCAACTGCGGAAACCTGTCGGCTGCGGTTGGGCCCTTTGCCATTCGTCACGGCCTAATTGACGCTTCACGCATTCCCGAGGACGGCGTGGCGACGGTGCGCATCTGGCAGGTGAATATTGGCAAAACCATCATTGCCCATGTGCCCATCCATCGTGGTCAGGTTCAGGAAACGGGTGATTTCGAACTTGATGGTGTCACCTTCCCAGCGGCCGAAGTGCAGATTGAATTCATGGACCCGGCCGCCGAAGATGACAGCGGTGGGGGGTCCATGTTCCCCACTGGAAATCTTATCGACACACTGGATGTTCCCGGTGTTGGCAAACTTGAAGCCACGATGATCAATGCGGGCATTCCCACCATCTTTGTCAAAGCCGAGGCCATTGGCTACACCGGCTGCGAACTCCAAGACGCGATCAACAGTGACGTGAAGGCACTCGCCATGTTCGAAACCATTCGAGCGCACGGCGCATTAAAAATGGGGCTCATTGCGTCCCTTGAGGAAGCCAAAACCCGTCAGCACACGCCGAAGGTCGCCTTTGTCGCACCCCCAAAGGAATACCAAGCCTCCAGCGGAAAAACCGTCAAGGCCTCCGATATCGATGTTCTGGTTCGAGCCCTGTCCATGGGCAAGCTTCATCACGCCATGATGGGCACCGCCTCGGTAGCCATCGGTACCGCAGCGGCTATTCCGGGTACCCTGGTCAATCTTGCTGCGGGAGGCGGTGCAAGAGAGTCGGTGCGTTTTGGGCATCCATCAGGCACACTGAGAGTAGGAGCCCAAGCTAGGCATGAAGCGGGCGAATGGGTGGTGACGAAGGCCATCATGAGCCGAAGCGCTCGGGTGCTGATGGAAGGCCATGTTTTTGTGCCAGACCAGGTTTTAGAAAACGCCGAAGCATGATTGAGCCGCCTGAGGGGCGCTAGAAATTTAGATGACGACAGACCTGCCAATGACTGCCCGGGCAAGTCTGCCAAAACAAAAAGGGCGGGAGGAGACACCATCATGACCACGACCACGGTTGCAGCATTTCACCAGCAGTCGATTGAAGACAAAGAGCATTTTTGGGGCGAACAGGCCAGGTTTGTGGAATGGTTCCAAGAGCCCAGCAAGGTGCTCGATTTCTCGAAGCCGCCCTTCGCCAACTGGTATGTGGGGGGCAAGATCAATCTCTGTCACAACGCGGTTGACCGTCATCTCGCCACACGCGCGGACCAGAATGCCCTGGTTTATATCTCGACCGAAACGAACCAGGAAAAGATCTACAGCTATCGGGAGCTGCACCAAGAGGTGCAGTGCATGGCAGCCATCCTCCAGTCATTGGGTGTGAAGCGAGGTGACCGGGTTCTAATTTACATGCCCATGATTGCGGAATCCATTTTCGCCATGCTCGCCTGCGCACGCATTGGCGCGATTCATTCGGTGGTCTTCGGAGGATTCGCTGCGCCGTCGCTGGCCGCGCGGATTGACGATGCCAAACCTGTGGTCATGATCTCCGCAGACGCCGGTATGCGCAATGGGAAAGAAGTGCCCTACAAACATCTGGTGGATGAGGCCTGCCGCCTTGCGGAGCATCCTCCCGCCAAGGTGTTGTTGGTTAATCGTGGCATCTCCTCCATGACTCATGTTGAAGGCCGGGATGTCGATTACGCCAATCTTCGTAGCCAGCACCAACACGCACAGGTGCCTTGCGAGGCTATGAATGCCTCCGATCCTTCCTACATTCTTTACACCTCGGGCACCACCGGCAAGCCCAAGGGCGTTCAGCGTGACACAGGCGGCTACTGTGTGGCGCTGGCGGCCTCGATGAAACACATCTATGACTGCAAACCTGGCGAGGCGTTTTTCTGCACCTCGGACATTGGCTGGGTGGTGGGTCATTCCTACATTGTTTACGCCCCGCTCATCAACGGCTCCACCACCATTGTTTACGAAGGCATGCCCACCACACCCGACCCGGGCATCTGGTGGAAGATCGTTGAACGCTTTCAGGCCACGACCATGTTCTCCTCGCCCACGGCTGCGCGTGTCCTAAAAAAGCAAGACCCCAAGTTCATGACCCAGCACAACACCAAGAGCCTTCGCCGGTTGTTTCTGGCCGGTGAGCCACTGGACGAGCCCACGGCGCGCTGGATCTCCGACGCCCTGGGCGGTGCAAAGATTATTGACAACTACTGGCAGACAGAAACCGGATGGCCCATCATGTCCGCCCAGCCCGGCGTGGAAGACACCCCGACCAAGTTCGGCAGCCCAAGCTTTGCCGTCTATGGGTATGACGTTCGTCTCATTCACGAGTCGTCATTTGAAGAGGTCGGCGCCAACGAGAAAGGGATGCTGTGCATTGT
>JBBAQV010000042.1:0-8748 GCA_040400125.1 Burkholderiaceae bacterium | reverse complement strand
GAGCGAGATGGGTGGTCATCACACCACCAAAGGAAAAGCCCCCCATCCAGCGGCGGCCGGCAACTTCCGGGTGTTGATCAATCAACCATTTCCAGGCGGCCCAGAGGTCGTCGACCTCTCCGTGTCCATGGTCATGCGCACCTTCGCTTTTTCCCGTACCTCGAAAATTAGGACGAAGGCAGACCATTCCCTCGGCAATAAAGGCTCGAGCAATGGTCTGCGCCACCTTGTTGTCCAGCGTCCCGCCAAAAAGTGGGTGGGGGTGGGCAACGACCGCAAGCCCCTTGGGCTCTGCGGGCGGATAATCCATCGCGATTTCAATGGCTCCAGCGGGGCCAGGAATCTGTAGACGTTGGGTTGAGGGGTTCAAATTTTTAAGCGCTCAACAACTCGGTTGTTGAGCAAATGCTCATCAATAATTTCGTCGATGTCGGACTGATCGACATAGCGATACCAGACCGCTTCGGGATAGATCACCATCACGGGGCCTTCGTCACAACGATCCATGCAGCCGGCTCGGTTGATTCGAATCTTTCCCTGGCCATTTTTGCGAAGGTTTTTGATTCGCTGTTTGGCATGCGCCTGCACTTCATTGGCACCACAACCCGCGCAGCATTCGGCGCCGTCTTCGCGTTCATTGACGCAGAAGAAAACATGCTTTTCAAAATAGCTCATGGCCTTCATTTTATCCTTCATCGCCGACCCGAAAAGGCCGTATCTCACGGTCCAGGCTGCGCATGGCCTTGCGGTTCAAAACCAACAGGAGCCAGGTCAAGGCAGCAAAGGGCCAGACGACGGATGAGATGTTGGCAAGGTCTTGGAGATTCAGCCATGGACCGCTAAACCAGTCGAGCAAAGCTGGCGACGGATAGCCGCTCTGGGGTTGGGTATTGGCCACCAAAAGCGTGATCAATACGCCAATGATGGCCACCCAGCGCTGATGGCTTGGCCTCATTCCCGCAAGCCCGTAGGCACTTAAAAGGGAAAGCACAATTCCGGCCTGCACCCCAGCGGTGAACCATGCTGCGAGCGCATCTGGGGTCTGAAAAAGAAGAATCCAGACGACACGAACCAATACCGTTGAGAGGATGACGCCGACGATGGCGTAAACCCAGTGCTGAGGCCCATAGCCCGAGAACCACCGGGGCGCTTCCATTAGCGTGAGATGGCCAAGCAGTGCACAACTGAGCAGGGCCGAGGCAACGCCAATCGACTCCGCAAGGATTCGTTGGGCAGCAAAACTCTCCATGGCCAGGGCGCTGTCGGCGGCGGAGCCTGAGAGCCAGGCCAGAAGTGATCGCCATTCCTCAGAGCGTGAAAGAAGGTCTCCCATCGCCAGCCACATCGGCTGGGGCGAGGCCTGTGCGACCAGCCAAAGCCCAAGCAACATGACGGCGCCAATCTCGGTGGGTCTGGACTCGGTGATGTGCAGTCGTTTTTTGTTCAGCGCATAGGCGCTGGCAAGAAATGCGCCGATGCTGCAGCCGATGCTGTTGGCGGCAAGATCAAGGATCGAGGATCGGCGGCTTGGGAGATAGGTCTGAATCGACTCCATGGCTGTGGAGAGCACCACACCAGCAAAAACCGCGAGAAGGAATCCCCAGGCCGGTCCCCATGGGTTTCGTCCAAGCCGTTGACTCAAGGCTCGGCTGACCAGAAGTCCCAGCGGAATGTAAGCCAGGATGTTGACCATGAGATCAAGAAGTGTCCAATAACGCGGCCAGGGCTTGCTTAAGAATGCCCAAGGGAGTTCGGGAATAAATCGCCACCCCGTGAAGGGCGACAGAGAGATCACCATGATTCCTGTGGCATAGAGAGCAGCAGCAAGAAAAAGAGAATTGGCCCGATTCATGCGGCTATGATGCCAACATGTTGGCGGCCGAGCGAATTTCTTCGATTGATTCCACCCAGCGCGAGTGCGTGCGACGCCTTGCTCTCGCGGCTCAGCCCTTTGCGCTGTGGACGACCGAACAAACCCAAGGAATGGCCAGTCATGGTCGTCGGTGGCATGACAGCCCCGAAGGCTTTGCCCTGTCGGCCGCCTGGCCCGGGGAGGCCGATGAAACCATTGATCGAACCTGTTGGCCAAGCCGAATCAGTCTTTTGGTGCGGTCGGCACTGGCCGCAAGGTTTCCTGAGAAGGCCCATGAGTTTGGTCTGAAATGGCCCAATGACCTGATGGGCCAAGGTCGAAAGCTTGGTGGCGTATTGGTGTCTCGTCATCGAGTGGGCGCCACCGAATGGTGGGTGGCCGGTATTGGTGTGAATCTTGGATGGCCAAGCTCGGCCCCAGAGCTGGATCGCCCCATCATGGACCTTGCATCGATGGGGTGCAAGATCGAAGCCCCTGAGCTTGCCAAGCTGATTCTCTTCACCTTGAATGAGGCAGTGATTCGTCAGCGTGACCCTCGCATTCATCAGTCGTCATGGGCGCAAGAGTTCGTCAGCCACGATGTCTTGGCGCACCGGCCAGTGAACATTGTTCACCCGCATTCAGGAAGCCTTTTGCAGCAAGGGATTTACCGCGGTATGAATGTTGATGGCACGCTCTTGCTTGAGACGTCGTCGGGGCTTACGCCTGTTCGAATCGGTGACGCCTCACTTCGACCAACCCAGGCCTAAGGAATCAGAAACCGACATCATGAATGCGCTTTTGCTTGTGGATTGTGGCAACTCGGCCATCAAGTCGCAGTGGGTGTTGATGAATACTCGTCAGTCCTCCCGTGGCCATGATGGATGGCGGGCAGGAGATCTGGTTTCATGCGCCAATTCGGAAGTCACGGTCGAGGCGCTGTTGAGCCAGTGGCGCCATGCAGCCGATTCATTGGGCGGACTAACAGGTAGGGAGATCGAAATTTCCTGGCTTTCGGTGGGCCCTGTGGCAGCGGGCGACTGCGTGGCTTCGGCCTTCCAGGCTTTCGCGGGAAAACCACCAAGGCAACGCGTGCATTCAGAAAGCTTTTGGCAAGGTCATTCGCTTCAAGGCCCACACCGAACCATACGAATGAGTAACGGTTATGCCCAGCCCCAACAGCTTGGTGCTGATCGTTGGATCTCGGCAGTCGGCGCACTGGCGATGGGTTTGCTTGCGCCGAGCGAAGCGGGGGAGTCTCGCCATCTGATTGTGAGTGCGGGCACGGCCACCACAGTGGATCTCATTGGCCTGGCGAGGGAAGAGCCATCAGGGCCTTGTGAGGCCAAGTTTCTTGGCGGCTGGATATGGCCAGGCTTGGGACTGATGGCTCAGAGTCTTCAGTCGGGTACACGCGATCTTCAATACGAACTTGACCGCGCGGTGTTGAGTCGGCAGCTTGGGCCAGCCACCGATTCTCGAACCGCCATCAGCTTGGGTGTGACCTTGGCTCAGGCTGCACCGCTGATTCGTCTGTTGGAAGAGATCCAGCCCGAAACCATGCTTCTGCATGGCGGTGCGGCCGATTTTCTTGGCGATGCAATGATTCAGCTGGGCGCAACCATGAGGCCTGTGCCTGTGCACGACCTTTCACTTCGAGGCCTTCAGGCTGTGTCGGCCTGACGAATCTTTGCCAGCATGCGGGTGGTCGAGCGCTCGTGCTCAAAGGGGATGGAGAGAACTCTTCCCCCGAGTGACCGAACAAAGTCAGCCCCGACAATCTTGTCGACGGCCCAGTCGCCACCCTTCACCAGGACCTGTGGCCGAACAAGGTGAATCAGCGCTTCGGGCGTGTCTTCGGAAAACCAGGTGACCAAGGAGACGCTCTCAAGCGAGGCCACCACGGCAAGACGATCAGCAAGCGCGTTGATGGGCCGATCCGCGCCCTTACCCAGACGGCGAGTGGATGCATCATCGTTTAAGGCCACGACCAGTGAAGCGCCCTCGGCACGTGCCTGCGCAAGGTAGGTCACATGGCCGCGATGCAAAAGATCAAAGACGCCATTGGTGAAGACGCACGGCGAGGCGAGCCACTGAATCCGACGCTCAAGTTCGTCGGGTGAGCAGATTTTTTGTTCGAAATCCGGGGGGACAGCCAAGGCTCGCGGGCTGCCGGATTAGGCCAGCGACTTTCGGAAGCGGTTGAGCTCTTGCACGCTCGCAAAGGATTGTTCGAAGAGCAGAGACAAGTTGTGAAGGATGCGTTCCGCAACCTTGCCTTCCCACTGGGTATCGAAGCGAATCTGTTGGTCAAGCCAACGCTCGAGCCAGCCCGGCTCGGGGGTGCGGCTCTGAACGGTGTCGTTCGGAAAGAGTGATTCGTTGACATGAAGATTGGTGGGGTGGAGGGCCTGGGTGGTACGACGCGCACTGGCCATCAATACACCAATTTTCGCGAAGGCTGCCTTGGCTGTATCACCGGTGGTGACCAAGGCTTTTTTCATGTATCGAAGATAGGCGCCGCCGTGACGGGCTTCGTCTTTGGCGATGGTCTCGTAGATCTGCTTGATCACGGGTTCGGTATGCCATTCGGCCGCACAGCGGTACCAGTGATTCAGACGAATCTCGCCGCAGAAATGCAGCATCAGCGTTTCAAGGGGCGGCGCAGGGTCGAATTCAAAACGCACGGCATGGAGTTCGGCCTCTGTGGGGACCAGGTCGGGACGAAATCGCCGAAGGTATTCCATCAAGACCAAGGAGTGCTTCTGCTCTTCGTAAAACCAGATGGACATGAAGGCAGAAAAATCGCTGTCGTGCTGGTTGTCACGAAGAAACATTTCTGTTGCAGGAAGCGCAGCCCATTCGGTGATGGCATTCATCTTGATGGTCTGCGCCTGCTCGTCGCTGAGCAGCGCGCCATCGAATGACTGCCAGTCAATGTCTTTGTCAAGATCCCAGCGCACCCGTTCAAAGGCACGAAAGAGTTCGGGGTAGAGCATGTCGGTGGCTTGAGGTGTGCGCATGGTCGTCTCGTCAGATGGCGATATTGTAAGGTCAAGACTTTGCGCTGTGCCCAATTCTTTGTCTAAGCCAACGGACAATTCGACCCACCAAAGGAAGCGCCTCAAAAAGCAATGAGGCATCCCAGTAATCGACGTGGCGATCGATCAGCCCCTGTGGGTTAAGGGTTAAAAGGCTTACCCCGGGAATGGATTGCCGCGGCTTGCCTGGCCCCATGGCGAATTCAAAATTCCAGCCAACCACCACTTCTTTGTCATTGACAACGGGCGCCGCCAGCAGGCGGACCTCCGTGAAGCGAGGGTTCTCAAGGTGTTCAAACATGGACTGATACACCTGGGCCACCGATTCACGCCCCCTGACGGTCTGAAAGGGGTCGGTGAAGGTGGCATCAATCGAGTAACGCTGCACAAGCTGGCACGTTGAATCGACGGTGAGTGATTCGGCCAGTGTTTTGAAAAGAGCGAAGTCGAACGTACTTTGCGTCATGGCTGCTCTGACTTCGGAATGGTTTTTCGAATCAGCCCAAAGTAGATGCGATCAGGAAGAATGCTCAGCAACTTAAGCCAACGGGTGAATCGCTTCGGATAATGGATTTCGAATTCTCCACGTGCAAGCCCGCGAAGGGTTTCGCGCGCAGCTTCCTCCGGCCGAATGATGGCGGGCATGGTGAAGCTGTTTTTCTTGGTGAGCCGCGTGTCCACGAAACCTGGGCAGACCACGGAAACGGCAACATGATGTTTGGCCAGCTCAAGGTAATTCACTTCGGCAAGATAGGTGAGCGCTGCTTTGCTCGCGCCATAGGCTGCTGCCTGAGGCAGGCCGCGGTAGCCCGCCACACTGGACACCAAGACCCAATGCCGCTGGCGATCGGGCGCAGCAGCCCAAGACTTCAGAAGCTGCGCCAGCCCCGAATAGGCCGAGAGCGTATTCACCTCGAAGGTTTCCCGAACGGCATCAAGGTTAAGCGCGTCGCTGGCCATGGGGTGATAGACACCGGCCACCCAAAGCACCACATCCGGTGTGGCGTCTTGGCTTTGAAGAAAGGCTAAAGCCTGAGCGATGGATTCCGGCTGGCTCACATCCATGGCAATCACATGGGCGGGGCCTGGATTTAATTGGGAGAGGCTCTCGGTTCGTCGCGCGCTGGCGATGACGAATGCACCTTCTCGAGTGAGCAGCTCAGTGAGCGCCAGGCCAATCCCTGCGGAGGCCCCGACCACCCAAACCTTCTTGCCTTGCCAATGGGTGATGGGAGGGTTCAGGGGCTTGAACACGATAAGACCTCCTTCACTTCTTAAAGGACAAGGTGACTTCCCCTAAACGAATGCCCCATTTGCTGAAGGTGGCCCGGTTGAGCATGACCTTGTCGTCAATGAGAAGCATCCAGTCGTCGAAGTCCAGGCCGATGGTGCCTCCCCGAAATGGAAGGTTCATGGTGTATTGCCAACGGAGGGTGTTGCCATAGACCTGGCCAATGGCCTGCCCGGCAACATCATCAGCGGTGCCGATGTAACGGCCATTGCCAAGCGATTTCAGCTTCCAGATGCGTTTCTGTTTTTCGCCATCGGACCAGTCAAAGCTCTCGTCAAGAATGCCCTCATCGCCATTCCAGCTGGCTTTGATGGTGACGACAAAGCGTCGTTCCACTTCGCCGCTTCGGTTTTGAACCATGCCCCAGCCGGTGATCTCGCCATTGAAATATTGTTTGAGATCAAGTGCAGGCTTTTCGTTTTGATAACGCAGTGGGTCGGGGCCTGCGCAGCCCGCAACCAAAACCGTGCTGATGAATAGGCCAAGCCACAAGACAAGACGTTGACGGATGGGTTGCAAACGATGGGCGAGAGCATGAGAGCGGATCATGATGTTTCCTTTTGAAAAAGAGGCTGTCGCTGAAGCCGGGCGAGGGCGACGATGGCCATGCACTTCAACGCGCAGGGCACGCCCGCGTAGGCCCACTGCAAAGCAGTGAGATTCGTTTGGGAGGCCATGGTTTCACCGGGCACATAATTCATCAGGGTGAGCGCGGGCAAGGCCAGGCCTGCAGCCAGCGCCAGCGCAAGCTTGATCACCAGATTCCAGATTCCAAAGTAGCTGGCCTCATGCTGCCCTCGATGACCCTTGCGGTCGATGATTCGACCCACTAAAACTGGCGGGCAGACGAGTTCGGCGCCGAGCGCAAAGCCTGTGGCCAGGCAGATGATTGTGAAGGCGGTGATATCACCCGCGCCGAGCGTGAGTGTCCAGATGAACGCGGCCACAGCAATACCCATGGCTAACACCCAGACCACGATGGGCCCAAGCCTGCGGCTTGCCCATGACCAAAAAGCCACGCTGGCCGCCGCCGCAACAAAGTAGCCGCCAAGAAGGAGGCTTGAGACATCGGCCGATGCCCCAAGAAGATCGCGCATAAAAAATAGAACCAGTGTTGCTGGAATGGCATTGGCCAGCGCATTGACACTAAAGGCCAAAAGCAGGGCTCGGAATTCCGGCACCGCCAAAAGATGTTTCCATCCCGATTCCGCATGGGCTGCCCTGGACTGCCTGGCTCCTGCGCCAAATCTCTGCAGGCCACGCGTCGCAACAATGGCAAGCAGTCCCACGGTGAGCAAAACGCCAGCCATCAGAACGCCTGACTGTTGGGCCGACAGCGCGGCAGCGGTGATCACACCCACCAGCGACCAGGTTTCTCGGGCGGCAATCAGGTTGGATTGCTCGTTGGCGTTGGCTGTCCAGGCGACGGCCCAGCTCTGATGGGCAAGCGTTGCGACGCTGTTGGAGAGTGAGACCGCCAAGGCGGTGACGCCAAGCCACACAAGGCCAAGCCATGATGCCGAGTGTTGGGCGCTAAGCCATTGTGCCGGGGGATTCACCAGCAGTGAGAGACTAATCCCCATGACGGCAAGACCCGCGGCCAGCCAGACCCAAAGACCCAGATGGCTCTGGTCAATGCGTCGACCAATCCATGGGTCGGCGAAGGCATCGGTCAGCCGGGTGAGCATGAGCACAAGCCCCACCAGGCCCAGGTTCAGGCCAAGGGCCTCGGCGTAAAGTGCCGGTGTTAGAAGGTAAAGCGGAAGCGCCGCAAAGGCCAGGGCGAAGCCTGGCAGACCATAGCGCAGGCTGCTCGACAACGAGATCATGGTGTCATGTCGAGCATCTTGGCGGATGCCTAGCGACGTGACAGCAGCGGCCCAAGAAGGCTCTGCCGAAGCTTGGGTTCGCTGGTTTTGGGGTCGAGCCAGATGGCGAAGAAGGCCTTGGCGAATACGGCATCGTCGACGCGGCCAATCGGCTGATCATTGAGCAGAAAGATTGCGGATTTCTCCGGGGTGTAGATGCCGCGAATCCTGTCGCCCTCTTTGACATTAGGGAAGATCTGGATCATCTGTGCAAGCCAGCGCTGGTGCTGGTCAGGCTTTCCGATTCCAAGCTTTTGAATTTCTTCAAGGCTTCGCTCGGCAATCTTTCGGCCATCAAGCGGCCGGGCGTAGATCAATTCCAGGGCAAAGGGCTGACGGAACAGATCGACCTCAGCCGAGGCGTTGCTTGAGAAGAGCTTGGCGTCGTAGATCTTTAGGCCAAACCAACGCAGCGTGCCTTCACCAATCAGCTGCATGCTGTTTGGGATCGGCGCATTGGCATGGCTCGCGACGGGCAATAGCCCCATGAGCGCAGCGCATAGCGCAGCGAGAAGGCCATGGCGCAGGGCAAGCCTTGAACTTATGAAAGTGTTGTGAATCATGTGAAGTCGGTTACGCGTGACGAAGGGTGAACTGGGCAACATGAAGGCTCTCCTCTGCAAATCCTGCTTCGCAATAGGCCAGATAAAAACGCCACATGCGCTGGAACCGAAGGTCGAATCCAAGTGCTTCAAT
>JBBAQV010000041.1:0-8822 GCA_040400125.1 Burkholderiaceae bacterium | reverse complement strand
CGCGAAGGCGGCCGCACCGTCGGCGCAGGCGTCGTCGCTAAAGTTATCGAGTAATCGGGCCTTTATCGCGACCGAAGTATCCGGAATGAGCGGCCACGGATTCCCAGGGCCGCTCATTCCCCCTCAACGGGTTTAATTTTTCGCTCTTTATCTGCTCTTTGGAGATGTCATGCAACAAAAGATTCGTATTCGCCTGAAGGCCTTTGATTACAAACTGATCGACCAGTCGGCTCTCGAGATTGTCGACACCGCCAAGCGTACTGGCGCCGTGGTTCGTGGCCCCGTGCCGCTTCCCACCTCCATCCGTCGCTTTGACCTGCTGCGAAGCCCCCATGTGAACAAAACCTCACGGGACCAGTTGGAGATTCGTACTCACCAGCGACTGATGGACATCGTGGACCCCACTGACAAGACGGTGGATGCGCTGATGAAGCTTGATCTTCCCGCCGGCGTGGACGTCGAAATCAAGCTTCAGTAAGACTTGCCAGACCAGATTTAATTGTTTTATACTTGAGGGCTTTTCCGCATTCGGAAAAGAACTTTTATTGTTAGCCCCGGCCAATCGAAGTCGGGAACGGAGAAAAAATGAGCCTTGGACTCCTCGGTCGCAAGGTTGGTATGACCCGTATTTTCACGGAAGAAGGCGATACAGTGCCGGTCACCGTGATTGACGTGTCAAACAACCGCGTCGCCCAGATCAAAACAGCCGATACAGACGGCTATTGCGCCGTGCAGGTTGCCTTTGGCAGCAAGCGCGCCGGTCGCATGACCAAACCCGTTGCCGGTCACCTCGCAAAAGCGGGCGCAGACAGCGCATCGGTCCTCAAAGAATTCAACGTCGCCGAAGACCAGCTTGCCGCTCTTAAGCCCGGCGAGGTCATTAACGCCGCTATTTTTCAGGCTGGCCAGAAGGTTGACGTCACCGGTGTGACCCAGGGTAAGGGCTTCACGGGAACAATCAAGCGCCACAACTTTTCGTCCAACCGCGCCTCGCACGGTAACTCGCGTTCGCACAATGTGCCCGGGTCCATCGGTATGGCCCAGGACCCCGGCCGAGTCTTCCCCGGCAAGCGCATGGCTGGTCACGACGGCTCGCTCAAGCGCACCGTACAGAATCTTGAAATCGCTCGTGTTGACGCCGATCGTCAGCTGCTCTTGGTGAAGGGTGCTGTGCCCGGATCCAAAGGTGGCGATGTCATCGTGCGGCCCACGGTTCGTCAACCTGCCGATGCAGCCAAGTCTGCATCGAAGGCATAAGGGGAGCGCACCATGGAACTGAAGCTTCTGAATGACGCGGGTCAGGCCTCTGGCACCGTCAATGCCAACGACACCATTTTTAACCGCGACTTCAATGAGCCGCTGATTCACCAGGTGGTCGTGGCCTATCAGGCCAACGCCCGTAGCGCGAATCGCAAGCAAAAAGATCGCTCGGAAATCAACAAATCCACGAAGAAGCCCTGGCGTCAAAAGGGAACAGGCCGTGCCCGTGCGGGTCGTGCATCAAGCCCTCTCTGGCGTGGTGGCGGCAAGGTCTTCCCGAATTCCCCCGACGAAAACTTCTCTCACAAAGTCAACAAGAAGATGTATCGAGCCGGCGTTCGCTCCATCCTCTCTCAGTTGGCGCGCGAAGGCCGTTTGGCCGTCGTTGAGAAATTTGAAGTCGAAGCACCCAAGACCAAGCTTGTGGCCTCCAAGCTCAAGCAGATGGGCCTCGATTCCGTGCTTCTGATCACTGACTTTTTCGACGAGACCCTGCACCTGGCCTCGCGCAACCTGCAAAGCATTGCCATTCTCGAGCCCGAGTACACCGACCCCGTTTCACTCGTGTACTTCGATCGCGTGCTTATTACGCGCAGCGCGCTCACCAAAGTAGAGGAGATGCTGTCATGAACCAAGAGCGTCTCATGAAGATTTTGTTGTCGCCCATCGTCTCTGAAAAGAGCACCGCCATTGCCGAGCGTACCAACCATGTCGCCTTTCGCGTGATGCAAGACGCGACCAAGCCTGAAATCAAGGCCGCCGTCGAACTCATGTTCAAGGTGAAGGTTCATTCGGTAAGCGTGTTGAACCAAAAAGGCAAGGCCAAACGTTTCGGTCGTGCCGAGGGACGCCGCCGCAATGTTCGCAAGGCCTACGTTCGTTTGGTTCAGGGCCAGGAAATCAATTTCGGCGGGGAGGCAATCTAAATGCCCATCGTAAAACTTAAACCCACATCGCCAGGCCGTCGCGCGGTTGTCCGCGTCACCACGCCTGACCTCTTCAAGGGCCGTCCATTTGATGCTCTCGTTGAGCCACAGTCCAAAACTGCAGGACGTAATAACAACGGCCGCATCACCACGCGTCATCGTGGCGGTGGCCACAAACAGCATTACCGCATCATCGACTTTCGTCGTAACAAAGATGGCATCGCCGCTAAGGTCGAGCGTGTCGAATATGACCCCAATCGCAGCGCACACATTGCCCTGCTTTGTTATGCCGATGGCGAGCGTCGCTACATCATTGCGCCCAAAGGCGTGGCGGTGGGCCAGACCCTGATGAGTGGCTCCGAAGCCCCGATTCGTGTGGGTAACGCCTTGCCACTGCGTAACATCCCTGTCGGTTCGACGATTCATTGCATCGAGATGCTGCCCGGGAAAGGTGCTCAGATCGCTCGCTCCGCCGGCGGTTCAGCACAGCTCTTGGCGCGTGAAGGCACTTACGCTCAGGTCCGTCTTCGCTCTGGCGAAATCCGTCGTGTTCACATTGAATGCCGGGCCACCATCGGTGAGGTCGGCAACGAAGAGCACAACCTTCGACAGTACGGAAAAGCAGGCGCCATTCGCTGGCGCGGCATTCGTCCAACGGTTCGCGGTGTGGCCATGAACCCGGTCGACCACCCCCATGGCGGTGGCGAAGGACGTACAGGCGAGGCCCGCGTTCCGGTAAGCCCATGGGGTACGCCGACCAAGGGCTTCAAGACGCGTCGCAACAAGCGGACAACTTCAATGATTGTGACGAGCCGTCACAAGCGCAAATAAGGCGTAAGGATAAAAACCTATGTCACGTTCCACTAAAAAGGGCCCCTTCGTTGATGACCACCTTCTCAAGAAGATCGAGAAGTCAACATCAACCAATGACAAGCGCCCCATTAAAACCTGGTCGCGTCGTTCCACCATTCTTCCTGAATTCGTGGGCCTGACGATCGCTGTTCACAATGGAAAACAACATGTGCCGGTCTATGTGACTGACAACATGGTTGGCCACAAGCTTGGCGAGTTTGCCTTGACCCGAACCTTCAAGGGTCACGCAGCCGACAAGAAAGCCGTTAAGAAGTAAGGGACAACATTATGGCTATTGAAACTCGCGCAGTACTTCGTGGTGTTCGTCTCTCGGCTCAAAAGGGCCGCTTGGTCGCGGACATGATTCGCGGCAAGTCGGTCGAGCAGGCGCTCAACACGCTCACCTTCACGCCCAAGAAGGCCGCAGGAATTATCAAAAAAGTTTTGAATTCCGCCATCGCCAATGCCGAACACAATGACGGTGCGGATATCGACGAGCTGAAGGTCAAGACCATCACGGTCGAGCAGGGCACCAAGCTGCGTCGTTTTGACGCTCGCGCCAAGGGCCGTGGCGTTCGGATTGAAAAACCGAGCTGCCATATTTCCATCATCGTGGGCAACTAAACAACGCACCAAGAAAGATATCAAGGAAAACTATGGGTCAGAAAATCCACCCCACCGGCTTTCGACTTGCGGTCTCCCGTAACTGGTCGTCACGCTGGTTCGCGAACCCCCGCGATTTTGGTCGCATGCTCAACGAAGACATCAAGGTGCGTGAATTCCTTCGCGGCCGCCTCAAGTCCGCTGCGGTTGGCCGTGTCTTGATTGAGCGCCCTGCGAAAAATGCTCGAATCACCATCTACAGTGCACGCCCAGGTGTCGTGATCGGCAAAAAAGGCGAAGACATTGAGAACCTCAAGACTCAGCTTGGCGCCATGATGGGTGTGCCCGTTCATGTCAACATCGAAGAGATCCGCAAGCCCGAAATCGACGCCCAGCTGATTGCGGACGGCATTGCTCAGCAGCTTGAAAAGCGAATCATGTTCCGTCGCGCCATGAAGCGCGCCATGCAAAATGCCATGCGCCTTGGCGCTCAGGGCATCAAAATCATGAGCTCGGGCCGTCTGAACGGTGCCGAAATTGCTCGTCGCGAATGGTACCGTGAAGGCCGTGTGCCGCTTCACACCCTGCGCGCTGACATTGACTACGCAACATCCGAAGCCACGACCACCTACGGCATCATCGGGATCAAGGTTTGGGTTTATAAGGGCGACACCCTTGGCCGCACCGACGCGCCTGTGGTGGCCGAACCCGAAGTGACTCGTGAGCGCGAAGACCGTAAGCCACGCCGTGCACCTGCAAAACGCACCCGTGAAGCAGGTCCAGCGGACGCCAAAGAGGGTCAAGAGGCACCTGCGGCTGATGCAAAGCCACCCGTTAAACGCGTTCGCAAGGCCTCAGCACCGGCTGCTGAGAAGCCTGCATCTTAATTTTGAGGCGAAACCATGCTGCAACCTGCACGTCGTAAATACCGCAAAGAGCAAAAGGGCCGAAACACGGGTTTGGCAACCCGTGGAAGCTCGGTTGCCTTTGGTGAGTTTGGCCTGAAGGCCACCGCCCGTGGGCGCATTACTGCTCGTCAAATCGAAGCAGCAAGGCGTGCCATGACCCGTCACATCAAGCGTGGCGGACGTATCTGGATCCGTATTTTTCCCGACAAGCCCATTTCCATTAAGCCTGCTGAGGTTCGTATGGGTAACGGTAAGGGCAACCCGGAGTACTACGTGGCTGAAATTCAGCCCGGCAAAGTGCTCTATGAAATGGACGGCGTGGACGAAAAGCTGGCTCGAGAGGCCTTCCGCCTGGCCGCAGCCAAGCTTCCGTTGTCCGTTACCTTTGTAACTCGCCAGCCTGGCCGTTAATTCCCTAAAAGCCATCCAAGCGACCGAGCCCCGGAGAAATCAATGAAAGCCTCTGAACTGAGAACCAAAGACGACGCAGCCCTTGCGAAAGAACTCGAGGACCTGCTTCGTGCGCATTTCAATCTGCGTATGCAGCATGCGACGCAACAGCTCTCGAACACCTCCCAGCTGGGCCAGGTGCGCCGTGACATTGCCCGTGTGAAGACCCTGATTCGTGAAAGGAAGGCAGCATGAACGCCTCATCCCAAGAAGCTTCGCTCAAGCGCACCCTAATCGGTCGCGTGGTCAGCGACAAAATGGACAAAACCGTGACGGTGCTCGTCGAGCGCAAGGTCAAGCACCCGCTCTACGGAAAGATCGTGGCCAAGTCGAAGAAGTACCATGCCCACGCTGAAAACAACGGTTTCAAAGTCGGCGACCTCGTGGAAATCTCCGAGACCCGCCCCATCTCCAAAACCAAGGCCTGGGCGGTGACCCGTCTGGTTGCCGAGGCCGTGGTGATCTAAACGCCGTAAAAAGTTTGTCCGAAGACCTTTTTTGCTGTTAGAATGGAAGGCTTTTCGCGGGTTGAGTAGTTTCCGTGCAGTTGAAGTGCAGGTCGTGTAGTAAAAACTGGTGGGTTCGGGTTGGCTTCGAAGCGGGCGTCTTTTCCAAGGCGATGCCTCAGCCAATTCCTTACCTGGTGTGTCACCCCGATGAATACGGGACCAAAACTGATTGCCCTTCACCCAAGGCTTTGGCTGCGGGCTTAGGCGGTTAAGTTGGGAAGAAAAAATCATGATTCAGATGCAATCGCGTCTGGACGTCGCCGATAACACCGGCGCCCGTTCAGTCATGTGTATCAAAGTTCTTGGTGGTTCCAAGCGCCGCTATGCTGGCGTTGGCGACATCATTAAAGTCAGCATCAAGGATGCGGCCCCACGTGGTCGTGTCAAAAAAGGCGAAATCTACAACGCCGTGGTCGTGCGTACGGCCAAGGGTGTTCGTCGCCCCGATGGTTCGCTGATCAAGTTCGACGGCAATGCAGCCGTGCTGCTCAATGCCAAGCTCGAGCCCATCGGCACCCGTATTTTCGGACCTGTGACTCGTGAGCTGCGCACGGAGCGCTTCATGAAGATCGTGTCTCTGGCCCCTGAGGTCATCTAACTCGCAAAGATTCGGCGGAGAGCATCCAAATGAACAAAATTCGTAAAGGCGATGAAGTCGTCGTCATCACCGGAAAAGACAAAGGTAAGCGTGGCATCGTCACCAGCCGTGTCGACGCCGACCACCTTCTGATTGAGGGCATCAACATGGTCAAAAAGCATGTGCGCCCCAACCCCATGAAGAACACGACCGGCGGCATTGAATCGAAATCAATGCCCATCGATCAGTCCAACGTGGCGATCTTCAACCCGGCCACCCAAAAGGCAGACCGCGTGGGCATCAAGATCGAGCAAGACGGCAAGAAAGTTCGAGTCTTCAAATCGAACGGCGAACCCGTTGCAACCCCTGTTTCGGCCTAAGGTAAAGGACAACGACCATGGCGCGTCTCCAACAACACTTCCGGGAAAAAATCGCTCCCGAACTGATGGCTAAGTTCGGTTACAAGAGCGTGATGGAGGTCCCCCGTTTAACAAAAATCACCCTCAACATGGGTCTTTCTGAAGCGGTGAGCGACAAAAAGATCATTGAACATGCGGTGGGCGACATGACCAAAATTGCTGGCCAAAAGCCGGTCGTCACCGTGGCGCGAAAGGCCATCGCCGGATTCAAGATCCGCGAGGGCTACCCCATCGGCTGCATGGTTACCTTGCGTGGCGCAAGGATGTACGAATTCCTTGACCGCTTTGTCACCATTGCCCTGCCCCGAGTCCGCGACTTCCGCGGCATCTCCGGCAAGGCATTTGATGGCCGTGGCAACTACAACATTGGCGTGAAAGAGCAGATCATTTTCCCCGAAGTCGAATACGACAAGGTCGACACACTTCGCGGTCTGAACATCAGCATTACCACCACCGCCAAAAACGACGAAGAAGCGAAAGCGCTCTTAACCGCCTTCCGTTTTCCTTTCCGTAACTAATCGAAAGCACTGAGGAACCTCATGGCTAAGCTGTCACTTATCAATCGCGAAAAGAAACGCGAAATGTTGGTCAAGAAATACGCCGCCAAGCGCACTGCGCTCCAGGCCGTCATCAATGACCAGTCAAAGACTGAAGAAGAGCGTTACGAAGCTCGTCTCGCGCTGCAAAAGCTGCCGCGCAACTCGAGCCCAACGCGCCTTCGTAATCGTTGCGAACTAACCGGCCGTCCACGCGGTACGTTCCGCATGTTTGGGCTTGCCCGGGCGAAGATCCGCGAGATCGCGTTCCGAGGCGAGGTTCCTGGTTTGACTAAGGCCAGCTGGTAAGAAGGGAATCCAAAACTATGAGCATGAGTGATCCCATTGCCGATATGTTCACGCGTATTCGCAATGCCCAGCGGGTTGAAAAGCCCTCGGTGGCAATGCCGGCATCCAAATTAAAAATCGCGATCGCAACCCTTCTCAAAGACGAAGGCTACATTGACCACTTCAATGTCCGTCAAGAGGGTGCGAAGGCCGATCTCGAAATCGGCCTGAAGTATCACGCTGGTCGTCCTGTGATCGAAAAAATTGAACGCGTGAGCCGCCCAGGTCTGCGCATCTACAAAAACCGCCATCAGCTTCCAACCGTCATGAACGGATTGGGTGTGGCGATCGTCTCGACGCCGAAAGGTCTGATGACCGATCGTAAAGCGCGTGCCACCGGCACGGGCGGCGAAGTGATCGGCATCGTCGCTTAATCCAGGAAGGCAAGGGAAACCAAATGTCACGCATTGCAAAATACCCGGTTGAACTGCCCGCCGGCACGGAGGCCACCATCACCGCAGGTGCCATCACCGTGAAGGGCCCGCTCGGCACGCTGACGCAGGCGCTCAAGGGCGACGTGGAAATTAAGCTCGACCAGAAAACCCTCACCTTCGCCGCGGCCGACAGCTCGCGTCACGCCAAGGCCATGAGTGGAACCATTCGCGCGGTGGTGGCCAATATGGTCCACGGCGTCTCCAAAGGGTTCGAGCGCAAGCTCACCCTGGTGGGTGTGGGCTATCGTGCCCAGGCTCAGGGTGATGCCCTCAACCTGTCGCTTGGCTTTTCGCATCCGGTCATCCACAAGATGCCCAAGGGCGTGAAGGCTGAAACGCCATCGCAGACCGAAATCGTGATCAAAGGAATTGATCGTCAGCAGGTTGGCCAGGTCGCCGCTGAAGTTCGCGCCTATCGCCCCCCCGAGCCCTACAAAGGCAAGGGTGTTCGTTATGCCGAAGAGGTCATCGTTCTCAAAGAGACCAAGAAGAAATAATCCACTCGAAAGCGGATCAGGAAACGATCATGGACAAGAAACAAAGCAGATTACGGCGTGCCCGCCAGACTCGATTGAAGATTGCGCAGCTGCGCGTCAATCGTTTGTCGGTGCATCGAACCAACACCCACATTTACGCAAGCATCATCGACCCGACCGGATCGAAGATTCTTGTCTCGGCATCCACCCAAGAGCCCGAAGTTCGCAAGGCCCTCTCGGGCAGTGGTGCCAACGTCGCCGCCGCAACCCTGGTGGGCAAGCGAGTCGCCGAAAAAGCGAAAGCCGCTGGCATCACCAATGTCGCCTTTGATCGTTCGGGCTTCAAGTACCACGGCCGAGTCAAGGCCCTGGCCGAGGCAGCGCGCGAAGGCGGCCTGCAGTTCTAACGGCACGACGTCAAGAATAACGGAGCTCACAATGGCAAAGATGCAAGCGAAGGTAACAACCGAAGACCGTGATGATGGCCTTCGTGAAAAGATGATCGCGGTGAACCGCGTCACCAA
>JBBAQV010000040.1:0-9130 GCA_040400125.1 Burkholderiaceae bacterium | reverse complement strand
CTGGTCCACGGCGTCTGCCCGAACCAAGGCTAGCATCACGGGGTGGCCCAGCGAAGGCGAAACCGTCCCGCTGGTGACTTCGCCCACCGCTTCGCCACTGGCCAGAACAATTACCGCATGAGACCGAATGGGAACGGGGTCTTTGGAGATGAAACCGACGAGCTTCCTGGGGGCACCTGCATCCAGGTGGCGCAGCACGAACTCTGCCCCTGGAAAGCCGCCTGTCTTGGCACCGCCCGATCGACGCGAGTTGGCGATGGCAAAGGGCAGCGACGCCTCGATGGGACTGATGGTGGGGGAAATGTCGTTGCCGTGAAGTGGAAGGCCAGCTTCAAGGCGCAGGGTGTCACGGGCACCAAGCCCCACAGGCTTCACACGGTCGTCGGCCAAAAGCATGCGAACAATTCGTTCGGCATGGGCGGTGGGGATGGAAATTTCATAGCCGTCTTCTCCGGTGTAGCCGGAACGAGTGGTGAAGCAGGCCACGCCATCAAGCATTAAATCAGCCGCATCCATGAAACGAAGGCCGGCCGCTTTCGGGTCAAGCCTGCTCAACACCGATTCTGAATCGGGTCCTTGCAGGGCAATCAGGGCAGCGTCCACCCATTCAAAACGCAGGCTTGGCGCAAGCCGCTGCAAGAGCGCAAGGTCAGCATCGCGGTTGCCTGCATTCACCACCATGCGAACTTCTGCGGTGGATCGATCTTCCACGGGGTTCGCATCGCGCCAAACCAGCATCAGGTCATCTTCAATACCGCCCTTGTCATTGAGCAGCACCGAATAGCGTTGAACGTTGCTGGGCCATCCCTCAAAATCACAGGGAAGGGCCGCTTCCAGTCCTTGTTGCAGGGCCTGGGCGTTGGCCGCACCGGAACCCTCGGGCGAGGTGATGCGAAGCTGCCCCATGTGTGAGACATCGAATAGCCCTGCATGGGCGCGGGTGTGAAGATGCTCGGCCTTCAGCCCCATGGGGTACTGAATGGGCATGTTGTACCCAGCGAAGGGCCCGAACTTCGCGCCCAGCGACTGATGCAGTGATTCAAGCGCAATGGCCTTGGTCATGAGCTGTAGGCTTCCATGGGTGGGCAGGTGCAGACCAGGTTACGGTCGCCTGCGGCGTTGTCGATGCGCTTCACGGTGGGCCAGAACTTTGCCGTGCGTACCCACGGCAGCGGATAGACCGCGGTCTCTCGGGAATAGCTGTGCGTCCATTCGCCGGCAACTTCTTGCGCGGTGTGCGGAGCGCATTTCAGTGGGTTATCAAGCTTGTCGGCGCGGCCTTGGCGAACGTCGTCGATCTCTTTGGCAATGGCGATCATGGCTTCACAGAAACGATCAAGCTCGGCCTTGGATTCAGATTCAGTGGGCTCCACCATCAGCGTGTCAACGACAGGGAAAGACAGGGTGGGCGCATGAAAGCCGTAATCCATCAGTCGCTTGGCCACATCCTCTGCGGTGATGCCCACTTCACCCTTCAGATGACGAAGATCAAGAATGCATTCGTGGGCAATTCGACCATGCTCACCGCGATAGAGAATCGGGAAGTGATTGGCCAGACGCTCGGCCACATAGTTGGCATTCAGAATGGCAAGTTCAGTGGCTTTGCGAATGCCGCTTGCACCCATCATGCGGATGTACATCCACGAGATGGTGGTGATCAGCGCGCTGCCAAAGGGCGCGGCCGAGACACTGTTGGGAAGCTGGCTGGCATCCGTTCCTGCATGGAAAGGGTCCACGGAAAGGAACGGTGCAAGGTGCTTGGCCACCGCAATGGGCCCCATGCCAGGGCCGCCGCCGCCGTGCGGAATGCAGAAGGTCTTGTGCAGGTTCATGTGGCAGACGTCGGCACCGATGTCACCGGGGCGGGTGAGCCCCGCCTGTGCATTCAGGTTGGCGCCATCCATATACACCTGGCCGCCGGCCTCATGAACCATGGCGCAGATGTCTTTAATGGCGGACTCAAACACACCATGGGTGGACGGATAGGTCACCATCAATGCGCAGAGTGCATCTCGGTGGGCATCCACTTTGGCGCGCAGATCGTTCACGTCCACATTGCCTTGGCTGTCACAGGCCACCACCACAATCTTCATGCCCATCATCTGAGCGCTGGCTGGGTTCGTGCCGTGGGCCGAAGAGGGAATAAGGCAGACATCGCGGTGTCCCTGCCCACGCGACTCCTGGAAGTAGCGAATGGCTAAAAGCCCCGCGTACTCGCCCTGGGCGCCTGAGTTCGGCTGAAAGGACACGGCATCAAAGCCCGTGATTTCCTCAAGCCAGCGACCCAGCTGTTTCAGCATTTCGGCATAGCCCTGAGCCTGGGATTCCGGCGCAAACGGATGAAGCGCTGCGAATTCAGGCCAGGTCACCGGTGCCATCTCGGCCGCTGCGTTGAGCTTCATGGTGCATGACCCCAAAGGAATCATGGAATGCACCAGCGAGATGTCTTTGTTTTCAAGCCGCTTCACATAACGCACAAAGTCGGTTTCGCTGTGATAGCTGTTAAACACAGGATGAGCCAGCACCGGGTCGGCCCGTTGCATGTCGGCGGGGATCGATTCCGGCTGCATGGAGAGATTCATCGCTCGCAGTGTCTGGGTGTCCACCTTGTTTCCGGTCAGCACATGAACCAGGTCGGCAATGTCTTGCAGCGAGGTGGTTTCATCGCAGGCCACACCCACATCGCCCGATGCAAAAAACCGCAGGTTAATGGCCTTTTCGGCGGCACGCTGTTGCACCAGTGAAAGATTCTGAACGCCACTGGCCTTGAAGGTGATGGTGTCAAAGAACTGGGTGTGAACCGTGGCAAGCCCCGTGGCTTTCACTAAAAGACGCGCCATGGCATTGGCGCGAAGCGCGATGCGATGCAGCCCCTGGGGGCCGTGATAGACCGCATAAAACGAGGCCATGTTGGCAAGCAAGGCCTGGGCGGTGCAGATGTTGCTGGTGGCTTTGTCGCGGCGAATGTGCTGTTCACGGGTTTGCAGCGACATGCGGTAGGCGGGCCTGCCGCTGGCATCCACCGACACGCCAATGATTCGGCCGGGCATCATCCGCACAAGATCTTCCTTCACGGCCATGAAGGCCGCATGGGGGCCGCCATAGCCCATGGGAATGCCAAAGCGTTGGGCCGAGCCAATCGCAACGTCTGCGCCCATGGCGCCGGCCGATTTCACAACCATCGAGGCCAGCAGATCTACGCCCATGCAAAGCCTCGCCTGCTGGGCGTGCAGCTTTTGTGCAAGGGATGAAAAGTCACGAAGGACACCCCGGGTGTCGGGTGATTGAACATGCGCCCCATAGAAGTCTGCGCTGGGTGCGAACTGGTCAGCGTCACCCACCACGACTTTGATCCCCATCCAGTGGGCGCGAGTGCGCATGACGGCGATCACCTGGGGATGAACCTGGGCATCAATAAAAAACGAATTCGCATGGGCCACTTTGCTGGCACGCTTCATCGTGGCCATGGCTTCGGCGGCTGCGGTGGCTTCATCCAGCAGTGATGCGTTGGAGGTGTGCATGCCTGTCAGATCCACCACCATCTGCTGGAAATTCATTAAGGCCTCAAGACGGCCCTGGGCCACTTCGGCCTGATAGGGTGTGTAGGCGGTGTACCAGCCTGGGTTCTCAAGAACGTTTCGGCGAATGGGTTCGGGCGTGAAGGTGTTGTGGTAACCCGCGCCAATGAAGGACCGCCAGACCTGGTTTTTTGATGCAAGGGCCCTCAGTTCAGCCAATGCTTCGGCTTCGGTAATGGGCTCTGGAAGATCAAGTGGTGCCTGTCGAAGGATATTGCCTGGAACCGTCTGCGTAATTAGTTCGCTGCGCGAGGCGGCACCGATGGTGCTGAGCATCTGGGCTTCGGTCTGCTGGTTGGGGCCAATGTGTCGGCCATGAAATTCATCGGGCGCAAAAAGCCCCTCGATGCCGTCGATCGGTTCGTAGGCGTGCATGGTGATTCCTTAAGAAAGGTTGGCGAGGCAGCGTTTTACTGCGCGCCGGATTCTGTTTTGTAGGCGTCGACGGTGAGCAGGTTTTTTTCTGCGCCCGGCGAGGCGGGCTTCAGCTTAAATAACCAGCCAGCCTCATAGGGGGATTCGTTCACCGATTGGGGTGCGGACGAAAGCGCGTCATTGACGGCAATCACTTCACCAGCGATGGGTGAGTAAACATCCGATGCAGCCTTGGTGGATTCCACCACCGCACAAGATTCAGCGGCGGCAAGGCTTCGACCAATCGCGGGAAGATCCACATAAACAAGTTCACCAAGCGAGTCTTGGGCAAGGTCGGTAATACCCACGGTGACGGTGCCATCGGCTTCGCTGCGAACCCATTCATGGGAGGCGGTGTAATGCAGATCATTGGGGAAATTCACGGGCTAGTCTCCTGCGCAGTGCGCTTGCTTTGCGAAAATTCCCCCTCTGTCCTTGGTGCCTGAGACATTAACCTTCGGCGGACTTTCTAAGTTCGAAAGCCTCTCTCCAGAGAGCCTGACAAGCGCACAGTCCTTTTGCCTGAGAGTTTTTGGGGCACTACACCTTCGGCGTCACAGAGGGTTTTTCCTCGGCGATCTCTCCTGCGCGCAAGAGTAGACTGTTTGCAAGTTTCCGAGAGGGGCTGAAATCTGTCAAGCCGATCTCATGCATTTCACACGGCCTGCTTTTTAGCAGACTTAAAGTAAAACTTTAAAGCCAACGACTAACTAAGGAGTTTCAAGCAATGTCACAGTCAGTAAAAGCCGTTCGAATCGACGCCTTTGGCGGCCCCGAAGTGATGAAATTCGTGGATGTCACTGTGGGTGAGCCTGGCCCTGGCGAAGCCCGCATTCGTCACCACGCCATTGGCCTGAACTACATTGACATTTACCAGCGCTCAGGCGTGTATCCCAACCCGCTCCCCTTTCATATGGGCATGGAAGGCTCGGGCGTGGTGGAGGCTGTGGGCAAGGGTGTAAGCCATGTGAAGCCCGGTGATCGGGTGGCCTATGCAGGGAACCCTTCGGGTGCGTATTGCGAAGCACGGGTGCTTCCCGCCAAGCTCTTGATCAAAATTCCCAAGGCCATTTCATTTGAAACTGGCGCCGCCATGATGCTCAAGGGAATGACCGCTCACTACCTGCTTAAGCGCACCTCGAATGTGCAAAAGGGTCACACCATTTTGTTTCATGCGGCTGCCGGTGGCGTGGGTCTGATTGCGATGCAGATTGCAAAAATGCTGGGCGTGACGGTGATTGGCACGGTGGGCTCGGACGAGAAAGCCAAGCTTGCCAAAAAGTGGGGCTGTGACCACACCATTGTTTACAGCCGAGAAAACGTGGCCGAGCGTGTGAAAGACATCACCAAGGGGCGCGGTGTTGATGTGGTCTTTGATTCCGTGGGCAAGGACACCTTTCAGGCGTCGATGGATTCCCTGCGCAAATATGGCCTGATGGTTAGCTATGGCAATGCTTCGGGCAAGGTGCCACCGATGGATTTCTCCGCGCTGAAAGGAACCCTCTTTTTAACGCGGCCGTCACTGATGCCTTACACCGATTCCCGTGAAGAGCTTGAACTCACCGCCAACGATCTCGTGAAGCTGGTGGCCAGCAAGAAGATCATCATTCCCATTGACCAAACCTACCGCTTTGCGGATGTTCAAAAAGCCCATCAAGACCTTGAAGGCCGCAAGACCACGGGATGCTCGGTCTTGATTCCTTGATCGTTTATTGGTGGTAGCGGGTCACGCGTTCAATCTCATGGCGTGACCCCATGAAGACCGCAACCCGCTGATGCAATTCGGTGGGTGCAAGGTCAAGAATGCGTTGCTGGCCATTGGTCGAAGCGCCACCCGCCTGCTCCACCAGAAAACTCATGGGGTTGGCTTCGTACATCAGCCGCAACTTTCCAGCCTTGCTGGGGTCGCGGGAATCCCGGGGGTACATGAAGGTTCCGCCACGGGTCAGCACCCGATGCACATCGGCCACCATGCTGGCAATCCAGCGCATGTTGAAATCCTTGCCCAATGGGCCCGTCTTACCGGCGAGCATTTCGTCGACATAGCGCTTGACCGGGACTTCCCAATGCCTGGCGTTCGAGGCGTTGATGGCGAATTCCTTGGTGTCTGCAGGAATTTCAATTCGCTCAGTGGTTAGCCACCACTGGCCCTTATCCAGGGTGAAGGCGGCCGTGCCCTGACCAAGGGTGATCACCAGCTGGGTGGCGGGCCCATAGGCTACATAGCCTGCGGCCACCTGGGCGCTTCCGGGCTGAAGAAACATGGCGTCCGTTCGGCGCAAGACTGAAAAGATGGTGCCAATCGTCACGTTCACATCAATGTTCGATGAGCCATCCAGCGGATCAAAGAGCAGCAGGTAGTCACTGCCTGATGTTCCTGGAGCAGCCAACACGGGCTCGTCCATTTCCTCGGACGCCACGGCATAGGCGCCTGAATCAAGTGCTGCTTGAAGCAAGATGTCATTGGCAATGACATCCAGTTTTTTCTGATGTTCGCCTTGAATGTTGTCGCTGCCTGCCTCGCCCAGAATGCCAGCCAGTGCTCCACGGCGAACTTCGGTGCTGATCTCAACGCAGGCTTCGGTCACTCCGTTGAGAAGCTTGACCAGTTGGGTGGGTGCGCCTTGATGGGTTAAAAAGTCCGAAAGCGTCTGCGGCATGGTGTCTCCCTGTGATTTCCGTATTATTCCACCATGATTGACTCACACCCAAAGCCCGCGATACCGGTTCAGCGACAGTTCGCCAGCACGGCAAGGCTTTTTTCTGCAGAGGGGTTTGCTCGCATTCAAGCAGCCCGGGTTGCTGTGGTGGGCCTTGGCGGAGTGGGCTCTTGGGCGGTTGAAGCCCTGGCCCGTTCGGGCGTGGGGGCGCTCATTCTGATCGACATGGATCATGTGGCGGAGTCCAACCTTAACCGTCAGGTGCAGGCACTGCACGCCACACTTGGCGAGGAGAAAGGCCAGGCGCTGGCCCGTCGTGTTGAAGGCATTGCACCAAGCTGCCAGGTCACGGTGGTGGATGAGTTCGTCACCCCCGACAATGTCTCGGCCATGGTGTCCGCCAATCACGCCTTGGTTTGGCTGGACGCCACCGACGATCTTCGTGCAAAAAAAGCAATGATTCTGGAATTGCAGCGTCTGGGGCGTCTGCATCAGCTGATTGTGAGTGGTGCAGCGGGCGGCAAAACCGACCCAACACGGGTGGAAGCTGGCGATTTGTCAGAGACCGAACATGACCCATTGCTCTCTTCTTTGCGCTATGACCTTCGAAAGCATCATGGCTTTCCCCGCCAGGGAAAGATGAAAATCAAAACGGTGTTTTCCAAGCAGCCGATGGCCACTTCAGAAGACTGTGACCCGCAGGCCAGGCTGGCCTGCGCGGGTTACGGTTCGCTCGTCACCATCACGGCGGTGATGGGAATGGTGGCGGCCAATCTTGCGCTGATGCATCTGGCTGAAAAATAATTTCTGAAAGGCATGAATCATGAGTGCGCGTGACGCCCTGAACCCAGCACCTGCTGCCCCCGTGGTGATTCATCGGCAGGACTATCGCCCGCCAAGCCATCGAATCACCAACGTGAAGCTCGACTTCACCCTTGGGGTGGAAACCACCCGCGTGGTGAATGAACTCACGTTTGAGCGTCTTGGCGATGAAGCCGCAATCACGCTTCATGGCGATGAGCTTGGCTTTGTCTCGGTGAGTCTTGATGGCCGGCGGCTTACCGCCAACGAGATGGATGTCTCGCCACAGCACCTGACCCTGGCCAATCTTCCTCCCAAGGGCCTGCTGCGCATTGAGACCGAGATCCATCCCTTGGCCAACACCGCGCTGATGGGTCTTTATGCTTCTCGTGGCGGCCTTTTTACCCAGTGCGAGTCTGAAGGTTTTCGTCGGATCACTTACTTTCTGGATCGCCCCGATGTCATGGCCACATTCGATGTGGTCATGCGTGGCCCGAAGGATGAATTTCCTGTGCTGCTTTCCAATGGCAACCTGATCGCCAGCCGAGATCTTGAAGGCGGCCTGCACGAAGCGCATTGGCAAGACCCCTTCCCAAAGCCCAGTTATCTTTTTGCCCTAGTTGCCGCCAAGCTTGATCGGATCGAAGAAACCATTACTACTCAAAGTGGCAAGCGGGCGTTGCTTCAGGTCTACACCCGAAAAGAAGACCTCTCGCAGGCGGGCTTTGCCATGGCCTCGCTCAAACGCGCGATTGCCTGGGATGAAACTCGCTATGGGCTTGAGCTTGACCTTGAACGTTTCATGGTGGTGGCTGTGCCGGACTTCAATTCCGGCGCCATGGAAAACAAGGGGCTGAATCTTTTCAACACCAAGTTTGTGTTGGCAGACCCACAGACCGCGACCGATGTGGATTACGACGGTATTGAGTCCGTGGTGGCCCACGAATACTTTCACAACTGGACAGGCAACCGCATCACCTGCCGTGACTGGTTTCAGCTCACCCTGAAAGAGGGCCTCACGGTGTTCCGTGATTCGGAATTTTCATCCGACATGGCGGCGCAGGGCCTTTCCCATGAGGCCGCTCAGAGCGCACGTGCGGTGCGTCGGATCGATTCGGTGCGTGTGCTTCGTGCGGCGCAGTTTCCGGAAGATGCTGGCCCGATGTCTCACCCCATTCGGCCTGACAGCTATCAAGAGATTCGCAACTTCTACACCGCCACGGTCTATGAAAAGGGCGCTGAAGTCATTCGCATGATTCAAACCCTTTTGGGCGTGGAAGGATTTCGTCGGGGGATGGATCTTTATTTCGCGCGGCATGACGGACAGGCGGTCACCTGCGAGGCCTTCGTTGATGCCATGTTCGATGCGAACCCTGGCCTGAATCGACGCTCAGCATCGGGGCTGACGGACGCCGAGCTGTTCATGCGCTGGTATGACACCTCGGGCACACCCAGGCTTCGTGTCAGCAGCCGCTGGAACGAAGCGGAACAGACCTTTTGCCTAACATTTGAGCAAGCGATTTCCGCATCGAGCCCAAGCCAAAAGCCTTTGCTGGTTCCAATTGCCCTGGGCTTTTTGGAAGCGGATGGCCGAGCCATCGACATCTCCAACGCCTCGATCACTGGTGATGCTGAACTTCGCGGCCCACTGTTCATTCTGAAGGACTCAACCGCTTC
>JBBAQV010000039.1:0-9446 GCA_040400125.1 Burkholderiaceae bacterium | reverse complement strand
ACCCGCTCTTCATTCCCCGGGTTCTCCATATTCCACGAACCCCAGGTACGAACATAGCCACCGAACTTGGTGTAGTCGCCTGAGATCAGGCTGGATACACCCGTGCTTGCACCACTTTGTGCCATGGCCGGTGTTGCCGCAGCCGATGCTAGAACCACCGCAACAGCAAGCGGCTTTAAACCAAAGCTTTGTGAAGCTCTTTTTTTGCTATTCATGTGTTGCCTCCTAAACATTGTTTTACTTCCACCACGTTTTACACCGGCTTCAAACTGCCCTCGGCCGAAGAAAACTTCGCTTTTTCACTGCCACCACCCACTACAAATCTTGGTTTGATCAGGTAGACCAAGGAAGGCATCAGCACCAGGGCGCTCATCGCAGACACGGTGAGCCACAAGGCCATCAACAATCCCATTTCGGCTTGGAACCGAACGCTGGACACATACCAAACCACCACACTCAGAATCAAAGTAAACGCCGTGATGAACACCCCACGGCCTGCGCCCAGAAGCGAATGACTGATGGCATCTTCCACACTCATGCCACGCGCCATTTTTTCCTTGATCTCATCCACCACATAAAACGCATAGTCCACGCCCAATCCAATGCCGAGCGCAGCGATGGGAAGGGTGTTCACGTTCATACCTATACCCATTAGAGCCATAAAGGAGAACGTGACTGTGTTCGATAAAAGCACCGGAACCATGAAAAGAGTACCGGAATGAAGGGTTCTGTAGACGATGGCGCAGGTCAGTATTAACACTACAAGTGCCAGCGCAATACTTTCAATCTTGGCCTCAAGAATGACCTCGTTGGCTGCAGCGAGAACCCCCACGAGACCACCCGCAAGCTGAATCTGGACGGGGCTTTCCGGGTTCTGGGCAATAAACTCTTGCAGCCGGGCAATCGCGGTTCGAATGGTCGTGCCCTGGTGGTCACGAAAGAAAAAGGTGACCGAGGCATTGCGATAAAGCGGGTCAACAAACCGGTCAATGTCGCCTGGGTCGGTGCCTGATGTGTACAGATACATGATCTCGCCGTTTTCTGCGGCGTTCATACCGAACTCTTCATACCGGGGATTGCCCTCGCGCAGGGTGCGCTTCATGGCCGGGATGATGTCGGCCAGCGAAACCGAACCGCCAACTTCGGGCTGGTTTTCCATAAACCGTTGCAACTTGGCCATGGTTTCCACGGCTTTTGGGTCTTTAAGACTATCGGTTTCTTCATCCGAGACCACCACAAACATGCGGTCCGAACCCGGGAAGTTTTTGTTAATGACTGCCGCGTCAACGTTGTAATCCGACTTGCCCCACAAAATGGGCGAGCCTGGGTTGGCGTCACCAATCGTGAGTTTCAAGGAATAGAGTGCCGACACGACGAACAGAACCGACACCGAAGCCACGATCACCTTGGCTGACTTTTTGTTGGTGGACCAGCGGGCAAAGGTGGAAAGCATGGATTCCATCCAGCGGTCTGGCGCGGTGGTTTTCATGGAAGCCTTGGTGGCTTTGCTCCATGACAGCAACACGGGGGTCAGCACCACGGCACTCACGGCAATGGTCAACACCCAAACGGTTCCAATCAAGGCAACCTTTTGCATCAGGGGAATGGGAATCAGCAGCACCACCATGATGCAGCCGGCGTCAGCCAGCACGCCTAACATGCCGGGCTTAAAGAGCGCCGCCATCGCCTGCTTGGCCGCCGTCATTGCATTTTCCGCACCGGCTTTCAGTTCGTCGTCAAAGTGAATCACCAGCTGAACCGCATGAGAGATTGCCCGCGCGGTGATCAGGAAGGCCACCACAATCACCAGTGGGTCAAGGTTAAATCCCATCAGCTGCGCCACACCCAAGGACCAGCTGGCGCTCACCACACCAGAGACCATGGGCAAGACCGTGCCGCGGAAGGTTCGGGTGATGAAGAACAACAGGAAGGCCAACACCGCCACACAGGCGGCGAGCACCATCATGGTTTCAGGAAGGTAATAGGCCACCCAGCCATACAAAATGGGCTCGCCCACCAGGTGGGTCTTCACGCCCGGCACGGATTCCGCGTTCTTCGCAATCTGACGGATTTCGGAAAAGATGGCGGTGTAGTCAAGGTTTGGATCAATAAAGTCAGCCGTGATCAGCGCGGATTTCAGATCAGGCGATACATAGATGCCATAGACCAAGGGGTTCTGAAGCACTGACTGCTTCAGCTGCGCAATCTCCGCGGGGGTGGTGGGTACATCCGGCCACATCAACGGACGAAGCTTGATCTCTGCGGTGGAGGCGATCACCTCTTTGAGCTTCTTGGAAGCCAGAGAGATCACCTGGAACTGGTCAATGCCCTTGACCTTTTGCATCTCTACCGTGGCCGTTTGAATGGCCTGAAGCACCTCGGGCTTGAAAATATCGCCCTCTTGAACCTCAAGCATCAGGCTGACCAGGTTGGAGCTTCCAAAGGTTGCCTTGTGCTTTTGATGAACCTGAATGTAGGGGTGGTCTGCCGGCAGCAGATCATCAAAAATAGTTTTTAGGGGAAGCTGAGACGCCAACACCATGAACATGGCGGTGAGCGCGCCAATGATGACCACCACGGCAACCCGAAAACGGATCGAGGTTTCAATAAGGAGTGAGACAAGTTTTTTCATGGGGATGGCTTATTTCGTCAGTTCGGTCAGAAACTTCAGTCCAGAGGGCGAGAGCAAGGCGGGGTTGCGGCCGATCAGAAGCAGTCCGTCTTTCGTCTTTTGAATCTCGGTTCGCCAAGAGGAATCGTTTTCTTTTCCGGGAATGCGTGTCCAGCTGCGGCCGTCGGTTGACTTCGCAATCCAACCCTTATCGCCCACCGCCACAAACTGATCACCATCCAAAGTCACGGAGTAAAGGTGCGCGTCGGTAAAGGGTTTGGCCTTCGTCCATCCACGGCCATTGTCGGTGGTGATCATGATGTTGCCTTCAAGCCCCACAGCCACACCCAGACCACTGGGCTTGATGGCCACCGACATCAAGCTTGACGATTCCGGCAGCTCTTTTTCCGACCAAGTCTGGCCCTGATTGTCACTGGAGAGAATCTTTCCAAATTCCCCAACAATCACAATGCGGTTCTGAGAAAAGACAATGTCATTCCAGCCAATGTCAGACTTCGGACGCAAGGCCTGCCAGCTCTTCCCTTGGTCACGGCTGCGCAGCACGTTGCCGAATTCAGCGAGCGCCCAAAGGTCCCCATTGGGGGCCTGCTTCAGACGAAGAAACTTAGAATCAAACACCGTCAAGATGTCTTTGGTGTTGACCTTGGACCAGGTGGTGCCGCCATCTTCGGAACGAATGATCACGCCTTCATTGCCCACCAAGACAATGGTCTTGGGTGAGAGCGCCACCACACCCTGCCAGTTCGAAGAAATTGAGGGCTCGATAATTTTCCAAGGCTGCCCCAGAGCCGGTGCCGTAATAACCTTGTTACCCCGGCCCGCCAACCAGACACCGGCCGAATCGGACACATGGGCCGAATAAAACGCATCACGTGGGTGAATGGGAATGGGCACCACTTCACTGGGCGCCACCTTGGGCTTAATGAAAATGGCTGACAGCAGAAGTGCTGCAATCACCAGGATAGGGAAGATGGATGCGAAGCCTGAACCAAGCTTGGCCAAGAAAGAGGTCTGATTGGGTTGGGGTGTCTGAGCCATTGAATTCATTACGCTGCCTTTGCCTGATAACGACGCTTAAGCCACTGGGCACTGCGTCCGCCCAGCTCGCGCTGGGTGATGGACGAGGCAAAGTCAATGGCCTCAATCAACTCGGGGAAACGAATTCCTGTCTCGAAGCCGCTTTGGGCTGCCATCAAGGCAAGGTCCTCGGTGGCCAGGTTTCCGGCAGCGTTTGGTGTGAATGGGCATCCGCCCATGCCACCAATCGAGCTGTCGAAGCGGCGAATGCCGGCTTCAATGCTTGCAAAACAGTTCGCCAGTGCCATGCCCCGGGTGTCGTGGAAATGTCCGGCAATGCGTCCTGCCCCGTGGGCAGAAACCAGGTCAGTCATGACTTCACGAACCTGCATCGGTGCTGCTGCACCGATGGTGTCAGCAATCACCACTTCGTCGGCACCCGCGTCGAACATTTGTTGCGTCAGCCGATAAAGAACATCCCGCGAGGTGGGGCCTTCAAATGGGCACTCGAAGGCCACGGCAACATAGGCCTTGGCCCGAATGCCTGACGCCTTGGCCGCACGAACAGCCTCTTCGCAGACCTCGACGGTTTTCTCCAACGACATGTTGATGTTCTTCACATTCATCGTTTCTGTAGCGGAAAGCACCACCGCCACTTCAGAGACACCCACTTCTTTGGCGCGCTCAAAACCCTTCATGTTCGGAATCAATGCCGAAAGTCCGGGTGTTGAAGGGCCAAGGGCTTCAAGCACTTCCTGGGTGGTCGCCATCTGGGGCACCGCCTTGGGCGAGACAAAACTTCCAACCTCAAGCGAAGTCAGACCCGCCTTTTGTAAAAGACGAATCAGAGTGAGCTTGTCAGCCGCGCTCACCAAGGTGGGCTGGTTCTGCAAACCGTCCCTTGGACCCACCTCGTTGATCAGAAGCTTTTCGCTCATCGCACACTTCCTGCGTGACGGACGTTGAAGGTCGGCGATTTCGGCGGGGGCAGATGCGTCTCTTCCAGCGCGCGGGCTTTCAATTCTTCGATCGTGCCGCCACGGTTAAAGAGCTCCAGCGGGGGACGCTTGGCGGACATCTCGTCACGAAGCTTCTTGGTTGCGGCTTCGTCAACCACACCCGCAGCATTCACCACCACGCCATAGCGCTTGGCACCCTCAACGGACACAAGGCCGCGCAAGACATCGGTTGCAACCTTGGCGGGTTCGCGCTTCAGTGGGTCACCCCAGCCGCCACCGCCCCAGGTGTTGAAGTAAAGCTGATCGCCAGGCTGAACCTGAATGCGGTCGCACTTGGAAGGAAGCCATTCCGATGTTCCATCCTTACGCACAAGACGCTTGGTGCTTCGGCCGCCGGGCAGTCCGCCATTCACACCCCATGGGTAGGTCAGCCAGCGGTCATCGTGGATGGAGATCTGGCCGGGTTCAAGAAACTCATAAACCATGCAGACGCCATTACCGCCACGGTGAAGGCCTGCGCCACCGGAATCCGCAATCGATTCGTAACGCATGATGCGCAAGGGGAAATAGCTTTCAAGGAATTCATTGGGCACGTTGGTAAACGATGGCCAGAGCGAATGACCGTCGGGGCCGTCACCCGAAGGACGCCCAGGAATGCCACCAAAGCCAATCTGAAAGAGCTGATACCACTCGCCGCGTTGGTCATAGCCTGAGTACATCAGGTGCGGGCTGTCTGAAAAGCCCGCTGCATTCAGTGCGTCGGGCGCGCCCTGGCCAAGCACACCACCCATGATGTCGAAGATGCGACCCAGAAGGTGGGTACGGCAGGAAAGCGCTGCAGGGCGCTTGGGCTTAAGAATCGAACCGTCAGGAATCTTCACTTCAACCAGGTCATAGAAGCCATCATTAAAGAGAATCTGTGGGTCGAAGAGATTGATAAAGAAGGCGCCCAGGAACATCTTGAACATTTCTTCGTTTAAGAAGAAATTGATCGAACTCATGGACTGGGGGTCTGTGCCGGTGAAGTCGAACTTGGCAATATCGCCCTCACGCCAAAGGCTGCAGGCGATCTTGTAAGGACCCATTCCAACGCCGTCATCGTCGATGTAGTCTTCGAAGTAGGCCTTCTTTTCTGGAATGACCATCTTGATGATGGCGCTCATGGCCCGCTTGTTACGGTCCAACATTTCCTGGGTGGCCGAAACGTAAGACTGGGCGCCAAACCGGGCGATGATCTCGTGCACCCGACGCTCGGCCAGACGAAGCGAGGCAATGATGGCGTTGAAGTCGCTTCGGTTCCATTCGGGAACGCGAGAGTTGCGAACCAAGAGATTCAAAAGCTCAGTGTTCAGCTCGCCACGGCGAATGATTTTCACAGGCGGAATCTGAAGACCCTCTTCGAAGATCTGCATGGCGTCGGTGGGAAGACTTCCCGGCACCTTGCCGCCGTTGTCGGTCATGTGGCCGAACATGGCGGCCCAGCTAATGACACGGCCGTTGTGATAAATGGGCATCAGCGTGAGCCAGTCGTTCAAGTGGCTGACCGCACCATTGGTTGAATAGGGGTCGTTCGTGAGAAAGACATCGCCCTCTTCCACCGTGCCGTCATAGCCCTGCAAGAAGCCGTGGATGAATGAGCCGAACTGTCCAACCACCATTCGGCCGTTGAGATCAGCAATCAGGGGGAAGGCGTCGTGCTGTTCGCGAATGCCGGGTGACATGGCGGTTCGGAACAACACCGCATCCATTTCCGAGCGGGCATTTCGCAGCGCGTTTTCAATGATGTCGAGCGCGATCGTGTCAATGGCGCCAGGAACAACAGCGGTAGGATTGGTTTGAATAATCTGTGCGGGCATGGGATTAACCTCCGGACTTCGGCAGACGATCATTGGGCCAGATCATGATGTGGCCATAGGGGTCCACAACCCCTGTGTGATCGGGAAGAATGATGGTGGTGGTGTCCATCTGGGCCACGATGGCGGGGCCAGGTAGATGGTGGCCACCTTTTAGTTTCGGACGCCAGTAGATCTTCGCGGCATGCTGCTTGCCTTCCACAAAGACCTCAGTGGTGGAGAGCACGGCGTCCGCAGGCGGCTCGCCCGAGGCTTTCTCAAGCGGGTCCGATTTCACATTGGGCTCAGGGCCCAACACGATGGCACGAAGGTTCACCATCTCTTTGGGCGCATCCAGCGAGAAGGTGTAGAGCTGGGTGTGTTTCTCGTCGAAGCGCTGGCCCAAAGACTTCAAACCGCCTGATTTCATTTCATCGGGGGTGAGCGTGATGGGCAGCTGGGTCGCCTGTCCACGGTAACGGACATCGATCTGATACATCAGCGTCTGCTTGCCCTGCTCGACCCCTTCACGAGTCAGCGACTGTGAGGCGACCGTGCCCAGCTTTTCAAAAATATCTCTTACTTCCTGATCACTGGTTTCATCAAAGCGACGGATAAACGTCTGCGAAGCTTCGTCACGCAGACGTGTCGTGGCGTCACCGTAGGCGCAGAGCACACCCGGGGCTGTTGGAATAATGACCGGCCATGAGCCCATCAGAATGCCAAGGGCGTTGGCGTGAAGCGGGCCAGCACCACCGAAGGCGATCAGCGCGAAGTCACGCGGGTCGTAACCCTGCTCAATCGAAACCAGGCGCAGCGCACCAAACATGTTCTCGTTAACAATCTTGATCACGCCTTCGGCGGCCTCATAGATTGACTTACCCAGAGGCTCGGCAATGGTCGCCAACGCTTTTTTGGCAAGTTCCAGGTCAATCTGCATGTCGCCGCCAAGCTGTGAGGTGGAAGGCAGATAGCCCAGAACCACGTTGGCGTCGGTCACTGTGGGCTTTTCTCCACCCTTGCGATAAGCCGCCGGGCCGGGGTTTGCACCGGCACTCTGTGGGCCAACGCGCAAGGCTTTCGTGAGTTCAGGAACATAGGCGATGGATCCGCCACCAGCACCCACCGTGCGCACGTCAATGGAAGGGGCACGAACCGTGATGTCGCCCACACGGGTTTCGCGACGAGTCTGCGCCACGCCGTCTTGAATCAGCGCAACGTCTGTCGAGGTGCCACCCATGTCGAAGGTTAGAAGATTTTTATAGCCGGACTGCTGAGCCACCCAGAGCGCGCCAGACACACCACCAGCGGGGCCGGACATCAGAAGGTTCACCGGGTTGTCACGCGCACCTTGCACCGTGGCAAGACCGCCGTCCGAGCGAAGAATGTGCAGGCGCGGATTGTTCATGGTGCGCCCAATTTCATTGCTCAGATTTTCAATGTACTTCGACACCACGGGGCGCACATAGGAATTCACCACGGTGGTCTCCGTGCGTTCGTATTCGAACATCTCGGGAATGACTTCCGAAGAGATCGACACCGGAATTCCAGGCAGAACTCTCTGGGCCACCTCACGGGCTTCTTGCTCGTGACGGCCGCTGGCATAGGCGTTAACAAAACAGATGGTGAGCGCCTCGATGCCTGCCGTCTTCAATGACTGCAGATCTTTTTCAAGCTGAACTTTGTCCAGGGGCTGAATCACTTCGCCACGGGCGTCCACGCGCTCGTGCGCTTCGATGGTCCATTCAAGGGGCGCAAGCAAAGGACGCTTGTTGTAGATGACCCAGCCGCCCAGGCCGCCGGGAACGAAGGACCGGGCGATTTGAAGCACCTGACGATAGCCAGCCGTGGTGACGAGGCCAACCTTTGCACCCTTGGCCTCGAGCACGGTGTTGGTGGCGACAGTCGTGCCGTGCATCACGTGTGAGATCTGGCTTGGCTCAAGCCCGTTTTGTTCGCAGATGCGACGGATGCCGTTCAACACCCCAATGGATGAGTCATGAGGAGTGGAGGGAACCTTGGCCGCAAAGATTTTTCCAGATTTTTCGTCGATCAATATTAGGTCGGTGAACGTGCCACCCACATCGACTCCAAGTCGATAACTCATGCAATCGGCTCCTTGTGAACTGAAGAATTTTGGGCAATCACGCCCTGACGACTAAGCGAATCAATTCGCTCAGAACTGAACTGACAGAGATCGGCAAGCACCTGCTCGGTATGCTCGCCCAAAAGCGGCGGGGAATTCGGATGAAGCTCTTCACAGCGGGAAAACTTCATGGGTGAGCCAGGCATCTTCACCTTCGATCCGCCCGCAAGTTCCACTTCGACCACCATGTTGCGCGCGAGCACCTGGGGGTCGCTTAAGGCCTGATCGAAACGGTTCACCGGGCCGCAAGGAATTTTGGCGTTTTGGAAAAACTGATTCCAGTAAGCTGTTGTGTTGCCGCGAAGCTGCCGGCCAATTTCGGCATCAATGGCCGCTTTCTCTGCAAAGCGAACGGGCTGCTGCTTGTACTTGGGGTCTTCAAAACCGGGCAGGGGCAGGGCCTCGATGAAGCGATCCCAAAAGGCGTCGCCGATGCAGGCAATGATGATGTGGCCATCGGCGGTGGGGTAACAGTTGTAAGGCACGTGCACGAAGTGTCCATTGCCAATGGGCTCGGGGACCTCGCCCGACAGAAAATGCATGGTCGCCATGTAATTCAGAAGCGAGATCTGTCCGTCCAGCATGGAGATGTCCACATGCTGGCCCACGCCGGTGCGCTCGCGCTGGGTCAGTGCCGCAAGAACGCCCATCGCGCCAAAAATGCCGCCGCCAAGATCACCAATGGGAATGCCGGAACGCATGGGGTTGTTGCGATCAAGCCCAGTGATGGACATGCCGCCACCCATGGCCTGCACCACCTGATCAAAAGCGGGGCGCTGGGTGTCAGGCCCGTAGCTTCCGAAACCAGAAATGGAGCAGGTGATGATCTTCGGGTTCACCTTGGAAAGGCTTTCGTAATC
>JBBAQV010000038.1:0-9556 GCA_040400125.1 Burkholderiaceae bacterium | reverse complement strand
CGGGGACGACGGCGAAAAGGTCAATTTTGAATCCTGGCGGCAGCTTGACCCGCTGCAGGTTCTCGCGAATTGCATTGGCGTTTCGGCCTTCCTGTGGCACGACAGGAATGTTGAGGTCGGTGGTGGCGACCTTCATCTGCTTGAGTGTGCTGAGGTTGTCGGGGCGTGCTTGGGCGGCGGCGGCCGTGGCGATGCTTGCCGCCAAAAGACCAAGCGCAATTTTCGATAATTTCATGGTGTCTCCTGGGAACGTTTTAGTTATCAACAACTCGGATGAAACCGGCTTAACAACAGCCTGCTTATTAAATGCATGGTGTTTGTTTTAAGGCAATGGTGTTATCGCCAACAAGACCCTAAAAACGCCTAAACTAGGGAAATTCCGTAGTCCAATTCTTCAAGGTTGAAACACCAAGTGTCTTTGTCGTTGAAAAAAGTTATCGCGGTCATAGTCGTTGCCTTGGGTGCCGTCGCCGTGGCGGTGTTCTTGAACAACAAAAACGCAGCCGATCAGCCGAAGTGGTCTACAGCCAAAGTTGATATCGGCCCTGTCATCCAGCGGGTCTCCGCCAACGGCACCTTGAACCCCGTTGAACTTGTCAATGTCGGCACGCAAATCTCTGGCACCGTTGTGCGTCTCCATGTGGACTTCAATCAGCGGGTGAAAGAAGGCCAGCTCCTTGCGGAACTCGACCCATCCATCCTCGAGGCGCAGATTCGCCAAACCGAGGCCAGCCTTGCGTCGGCAACAGCGAATCTGAACAACGCGGAGCTAGTGCTTAAACGCAATGAATCGTTGCGTGAAAAAGGCTTCGTCGCCGACAGCGCCCTCGACGGTCTTCGTCGCGACGTCATGACCGCTCGGGCCCAGGTGGCTCAGGTGCAGGCCCAGCTCTCCCGCGACAAAACCAACCTGGGCTACAGCAAGATCCGCTCGCCCATTGCCGGCACGGTGGTGAATCGTGGCATTGATGTTGGTCAAACGGTGGCGGCCAGTTTTCAGACGCCAACACTTTTTCAGATCGCTCGAGATCTCAGAAAAATGCAGATCAACACCTCGGTGCCAGAGGCCGATGTTGGTGTGATCAAGCCCGGTCAGCCCGTGCGCTTTACCGTTGACGCTTTCCGCGACCGTGACTTCAACGCCAAGGTCCAGATGGTTCGGTTAAACCCTGTAAGCCAGCAAAACGTCGTGACCTACAACGTGGTCATCAGTGTCGACAACCAAGACGGCACGCTTTTGCCTGGCATGACGGCCCAGGTGTCGATTGAAACCAATCGTCAAGATGCCGTGCTGCGGGTTCCTGCAGCGGCACTGCGTTTTCGTCCGCCGGCCTCCGGCAGCCCTCCGGGCCCAGCGGCGGCAGGGGCTTCGAAGGTGTATCTCTTGCAGGCCGATGGCAGTCTTCTTGAGCGGCCGGTGAAGATTGGTCTCTCCGACGGTCGGTTCACCCAAATTCTTGAAGGCCTGGCCGAAGGGGAAGAGGTGGTCACACGTGCTGCATCGTTGGCGAATGGGCCGCAGCAGACCAGTGGCTTTCGTTTCCGCATGTTCTAGTCATGTCGAACCCGCTGATTCGGCTTGTCGACATTCGTAAGCAGTACGAGCCTCCCGGGGCCCCGGTCGTTCCGGTTCTGCACGGCATATCACTTGACATTCAATCGGGCGAGTTCGTCTGTTTAATGGGGCAGTCGGGTTCAGGGAAATCCACTCTCATGAATATTCTTGGCTGCCTGGACACGCCCACATCAGGCAGCTACGTTCTTGATGGTGAATCGGTGGCCGGCATGCCCAACGACCAGCTTGCGGCCATTCGCAATCGAAAGCTTGGCTTCGTGTTCCAGGGCTTCAATCTTTTAAAGCGGATGTCGGCGCTGGACAACATTGCTCTGCCTCTCATTTACAGCGGCATGCCTCGTGATCAGGCCCGCAATCGCGCTGGCGAAAAAATTGCGTTGGTTGGTCTGCGCGATTTTGGCGATCGCCTGCCCAATCAGCTCTCGGGCGGCCAGCAGCAGCGCATTGCGATTGCTCGCGCACTGGTTATGCAGCCTCCGGTTCTGCTTGCGGACGAACCCACGGGTAACTTGGACACGCAGACATCCAACGAGATCATGTCGCTGATTCAACGCCTCAATCGCGAGCAGGGCATCACCGTCATCTTGGTGACCCATGAATCGGACATTGCGCGATTCGGCCGCAGGCTGGTGCGTCTTAAGGACGGCAAGATCATCTATGACGGTCCTGTCGAGGGGGGGCTGCAATGAAAACGCCCCAGGTGATCGAGGAAGCCTTTCGCGCCCTTTCAACCAATCGGCTTCGAACCTCACTCACCATGTTGGGGGTGATTATCGGAGTCTGCGCGGTGGTCATCATGCTTGCGGTGGGTCGCGGCACCCAGTCGTTGGTCAATCAAACCATCAGTTCCATGGGCAGCCACCTTTTGGTGATCTTCCCTGGCTCACAGACGTCGGGTGGAGTGCGTTTCGGTGCAGGCGCTGCCCAGACACTGACGGTCTCCGACGCCGAGGCCATTACCAGCGTGCCAAGCATTCAGCGCGTAGCCCCCTTGGTGATGCGAAGCTTTCAGCTTGCTTACGGGAATTCCAACTGGGCGGCCATGGTCACCGGGGTGACACCGGATTACTTTCCCCTTCGGTCATGGGACCCTCAGCAGGGGGATCTTATTAGTGATAACGACCTGCGTTCCTACACCCGTGTTGCGGTCATTGGACAGACCACCGCCCGTCAGCTCTTCGGTAACGAGTCGCCCGTTGGAAAAACAATACGAATCAGCAATCTTCCATTTACCGTCATTGGCACCTTGGCCTCGAAAGGTCAGAGCCTTGACGGACGCGACCAAGACGATGCGGTCTTTATTCCGCTCACCACGGCCCGTCAGCAGCTGATTCGAAGCAGCTTTCCTGGAAGCATCAGCATGATGCTGGTTCAAGCAAAAGGTGCCGAAGCAATGGCCGAGGCGGAAGCCGAGGTGACCGAGCTTTTGCGACTTCGACATCGAATTGCACCCGGCCAGGACAATGACTTCACCATTCGTAACCTCACCGCCATTGCCGAGACCGCGGCGCTCGCAGCCAGGGCCATGGCACTGATGCTTGGTTCGATTGCGGGTGTGTCGCTTCTGGTGGGGGGCATCGGCATCATGAATATCATGCTGGTCAGTGTGACCGAGCGAACCCGAGAGATCGGCATTCGAATGGCGATCGGCGCCCGTCAGCGAGACATTCTTCGTCAGTTCCTGATCGAGGCCATCGTGATCTGCCTTGCCGGAGGCTCGATCGGTGTGGCCTTGGGGGTGCTCGCCGCCTGGGGCATAGCCAGCTTCAGCGGGCTCTTAATTGAAATCACCCTGGTGTCGGTGGCCTTGGCGTTTGGATTTTCTGCGGCGATTGGGGTGTTTTTTGGCTGGTATCCCGCGGCCAAAGCATCACGGCTTAAGCCGGTGGATGCGCTTCGGGTCGAATGACCCTTGAAAAGTGGCGCGGCTGGCAGGAATTGAACCCACGACCCCCTGGTTCGTAGCCAGGTACTCTATCCATCTGAGCTACAGCCGCGCGAAGCTCAGAAGTATAGCACTCCTCTATGCCTGCCGGGCGGCAAGCGCGGTCTTCATCAGGTCGGCCATGGTGCGGGCCTCGATCTTGTCCATGATGTTGGCCCGGTGAGCCTCCACGGTTTTGATGCTGATATCAAGGTCATCGGCAATCTGCTTATTCAGGCGGCCCGCGACAATGCGGTCGAGCACCTGTTCTTCGCGCGGGGTCAGCCTGGCCAGAAGTTCTTGCGCACGTTTTGACAACACGCTCTTGGACCCTTCGTCGCGAACTTTCTGAAAGGCGCTTGCGACCAGCATGCAGAGCTGTTCGTCATTGAAGGGCTTTTCCAGAAAATCAACCGCCCCCTTTTTCATGCTGCTGACCGCCATGGGAACGGAGCCGTGGCCTGTAATAAAAATGAGGGGGATCTGAATGTTCCGCCGAATCAGCTCGTCGTGAAGCTCGGTCCCGGTCATTCCGGGCATCCTCACGTCGGCAATTAGGCAGCCATGCATCGGACCCATCGCACCGGGGGCGAGCGAACTCAAAAAGCGCTCGGCGCTGTCAAAAACCGTGGCTCGAAAGCCGTGCCCCTCAAGCAGCCAGCGCAGCGAGTCGCGGACGGCTTCATCGTCATCCACCACATAGACGATCTCTTGGTGACTCGCGCGGGATAAATCGGCATTCATGTTGGAGGCTCCTTCGGTAACGACAAAACGGTGTTGGCCAGATCAGATGGTAATACGGGTAATGTAAACCGAAAGGTGCAGCCGCCTTCTGGGTTGTCATCGAACCAGAGCCGCCCTTGGTGGGATTCGATGATGGAGCGGCAGATGTTCAAACCCATCCCCATGCCATCGGACTTCGTGGTGTAGAAGGAATCAAAAAGCCGGCCACGCATCTCGGCGGGCACCCCGTGGCCACGGTCCATCACAGAAAACATCATCTGGTCGCCGCTCGTGCTTACATCGACAACGAGCTGATGGTGCTCGGAATCGCGCATCGCATCCAGGCCATTTTTCACCAGATTCAGCAAAACCTGTTCAATTAAAATGGGGTCGACATTCAGAAGTGGCAGCGGCTCGTGCACATGCTGAATAATCTCCAGCCCCCGTTCGCGGGCATCGATTTCGGCAAGACCCAAGGTGTCCGCCACGATCGAGCTTGCTGTGGTCGGCTTGCGAATGGGGTCGTTGCGTTTCACGAAGCTTCGAATGCGTCGGATCACCTGGCCGGCCCGTTCGGCCTGTCTCGCTGTTTTCCCCAGGAGTTCGATGAGGTCGTCTATGGAAGGCGGCTCGCCTCTGGATGGCGAGAGCCGATGCCGTGACGCAGCAGCGGAGGTGTAGTTGGCAATGGCGGCGAGTTGCTGGTTCAGCTCGTGGGCAAGAGATGAGGCCATTTCGCCCATGGTGATGAGTCGCGCTGTTTGCTGCAGTCGTTCATGTTGCTCACGTTGCGCAACTTCCGTGGCTCGCTCCTGGGTGATGTCGGTGGCCACAACCATCTCAACATTGCGGCCATCGACCCATTGGATATTTCGAACACGAACCTCGAACCATCGCTGAACCAGCGGGCTAAACACCTCGCGGACATCGGCCCAGGGCCCGCTGGCCGTGGCGCAAAGGTAGCGATGGCCGTTGTCCAGTGAATTGCCGAACCATTTTTTGTAGGCCTGGTTGGCAAACAGAAGCTCGTCGTCCGGGGTGGGCGTGGCCACCGAGACGGCGGCATCCAGCGCCTGCAACACGGTGATGAATCGCTCTTGAGCCTGGGCGAGTTCTTGCCGAATTCGTGTCTGCTCGGTGATGTCCGTCACCGAGGTCATCCAGCCGGTCTGCTCGCCGGTATGGTCAATCAGTGGGGATGTGTACATCCGCACGATCAGCCGCGAACCATCTTTGCGCATGATGTTGATGGGCAGGCCCGATGGGGGGCTCTCACCCGAAAGCATCCGGTCCAGATTTTTCTGAAGCTGGTCTTTGGTGTCGGCTGGCCAATAAGGAAAGGGGGGCGATGCACCCGTAAGCTCTTCAGCGCCAAACCCCACCATTCGGCAAAACGCTGGATTGACATAGGTGATCTGCCCCTCCAGGTTAATCACCCGCATGCCGGTCGACATGGAATTCTCCATGGCGCGACGAAATGCGGTTTCCTCAGCAAGCACCGATTCCACGCCAAGGCGCTTGCGGGTGTTCCGCCAGATCAGTACCTGGCTCACCACGGCCAGTGTGATGAGCCCTGCAATCAGGGTGGTGATGACATTGCTCAGAAAAGAGCCGACAGCGGTGAGCGCGTAGCCTCGCATTCGAATCGACTGCCCAATGGGGTCAAGGCCAACCTCATGCTGGGGCTTATGCATCAACTCGATCGCGTTGCGGGTCTGGGCCAAGGTCACGCCACGGCTGTCGGTGAGCGTGAAGGCCACCCGATTCGAAATTTCAGTGGGAACGGTATTGAGTAAGAGACTTGTCAGTGAATAGGTGGCAATCACGGCGCCTTTGGGCAGTCCGTCTTGCATGATCGGAACCACAACATCCAGATCGGTGCCTGTGGTCTTGCCCGGCATGGGTTCGGAATACTCGGGCTTGCGATTCGAAAGGGCGCGACTGAACGCTTCGATGCGCTTGATCTTTTGAAGGGGGACACCAACTCGGTCGAAGCTCTCGCTGGGAATACTCTGAGATGTTCGAACCGATCGCACCACACCACTTAAGTCGATCCATGCCAAAAAGGTGGCCTCGGCACTCTGGGCAAAGAAGGATTCGGCAAGAATCCTGAATTGAGTTTCGTTGCCTCGTTCGGCAAGAAAGTTGGCGATGGACTGCAACTCTTGCTCGTGGGACTGAAGCCGTTCTCGAATCGTTCTTTGGGTGCTCTCGACATCGCCCCTTAAGGCTTGCGCCTGCTGGGTTTTTTCCGATTCGCTCAGGTACCAGACCGTCGCGCCCATGAGCAGTGTCAGGGCGACCAATGCCAAAACCGGGGTGAGCAGCACCCATCTCGCGGTTGGGCGCCCGGGAAGTTTGGCCTGGTTCAGCGCCTTCAGAAGCGCTCGATTCGTGGAATTGGGGCTTGGATGCATAGCAAGCCTGAGTGTATCGAAGCTGACCCTAGGGTAATTGCTAGCCTATTTTTTATAATGCGAAATATTCTGCCGCATCGTGAAAAAGTGCTTGCCTTGGACAGAACCTACTCAACACAATGGTGGTCATTAAAACAACAACGTCAGAACAACAGAGATCAAGGAGACCCGCATGACGGACGCAAAGCGCATCGACATGGATGAAGTCGAGACCAAGGAGTGGCTTGAGTCGCTCGAGGCAGTCATTGAGCGAGAAGGGCCCGAGCGGGCGCAGTTCCTTCTGGAGACCCTGATTGATCAGACAAGACGATCGGGCGGGTTCATTCCGTTTTCCGCCAACACCGCGTACGTCAACACCATTCCCACGGCGCTTGAAGAACACTGTCCCGGCAATCAGGAATACGAAGAGCGCCTGCGTTCATGGATGCGCTGGAACGCCATGGCCATGGTGGTTCGCGCCAACCGCGGCGAAGGTGACCTTGGCGGACACATCTCAAGCTTTCAGTCCCTGGCCAACATGCTGGGCATTGGCTTTAACCATTTCTGGAAGGGCCCTGATCACCCGAAGGGCCATGATCTCCTTTTCATCCAGGGGCACTCGTCGCCGGGTATCTACGCTCGAGCCTTCCTTGAGGGACGCATTTCGGAAGACCAGTTGATTAACTTTCGACGTGAGGTCGATGGCAAGGGGCTGTCAAGCTATCCGCACCCCAAGCTCATGCCCAATTTCTGGCAGTTCCCCACGGTGTCGATGGGTCTTGGCCCCCTAATGGCCATCTACCAGGCTCGTTTCTTGAAGTACATGCATGCACGGGGGCTTGCCGACACCGAAGAGCGCAAGGTCTGGGCGTTCTGTGGCGACGGCGAGATGGACGAGCCGGAGTCGATGGGTGCGATTGGCCTGGCCTCGCGCGAAAAGCTCGACAACCTGGTGTTTGTTGTGAACTGCAATCTGCAGCGCCTCGATGGCCCTGTGCGCGGCAACGGAAAAATCATTCAAGAGCTTGAAAGTGATTTTCGCGGCGCTGGATGGAATGTAATCAAGGTGATCTGGGGTTCTTATTGGGACCCGCTGTTGGCGAAAGACAAGGAGGGCCTTCTTCAGAAGGTCATGATGGAGACCGTCGACGGCGAATACCAGAACTACAAAGCCAACGATGGCGCCTACGTTCGCAAGCATTTCTTCGGCAAGCATCCGAAACTGCTCGAAATGGTTTCTCGCATGACGGACGACGACATCTGGCGTCTGAATCGTGGTGGCCACGACCCCAACAAAATCTATGCGGCCTTTTCCGCCGCAAGCAAGCATAAAGGCCAGCCCACCGTGATTTTGGTGAAGACCATCAAGGGCTACGGTATGGGCAAGGTGGCCGAGGGTCGCAACACGGCACACCAGACGAAGAAGCTGGACGACATGACGATTCATGAGTTCCGTGACCGCTTCGGTATCCCGGTCAGTGATGAACAGCTTCAGGACATTCCGTTTTACAAACCCTCGGATGATGCGCCCGAGATGCAGTACCTGCACGAGCGCCGCAAGAGTCTTGGTGGCTATCTGCCATCACGCCGCGAAAAGGCGGACGAACAGCTGCCCGTACCTGCTCTTGATATCTTTGCTCCAGTGCTTGAGGCCACGGCCGAGGGACGAGAGATCTCGACCACCCAGGCCTATGTTCGCTGCCTTACACAGCTGCTGCGTGACAAAGAACTGGGCCCGCGTGTGGTGCCGATTCTTGTGGATGAGGCGCGAACCTTTGGTATGGAGGGCCTGTTCCGACAGATTGGCATCTATTCCGTTGAAGCCCAGAAGTACGAGCCTGTGGATCGTGATCAGGTGATGTATTACCGAGAAGATGTCAAAGGACAAATTCTTCAGGAAGGAATCAATGAGGCGGGCGGAATGAGTTCCTGGATTGCGGCCGCAACCAGCTATTCCACCAACAACCGCATCATGATTCCCTTCTTTGTCTATTACTCCATGTTTGGCTTGCAGCGTGTGGGCGATCTGGCCTGGGCGGCCGGTGACATGCGAGCCCGCGGCTTTTTGATGGGCGGCACGGCGGGACGAACCACGTTGAACGGTGAAGGCCTTCAGCACGAAGATGGCCACAGCCATATTCTCTCGTCGGTCATCCCGAATTGTGTGTCCTACGACCCCACCTTTGCGCATGAGGTGGCGGTGATTCTGCACTCAGGATTAAAGCGGATGGTGGCCGAACAGGAGGATGTGTTTTTCTACATCACCCTCATGAATGAGAATTACGCTCACCCCGGTTTGAAGCCAGGCACCGAAGAGCAGATTCTGCGGGGCATGTATCTCTTGAAAGAGGGCGATCGGTCATCCAAGACTCGCGTTCAGCTTCTGGGCAGCGGCACGATTCTTCGCGAAGTGATCGAGGCAGCAGCCATGCTTCAGGCCGACTTCGGCGTGGCCGCCGATGTCTGGAGCTGCCCAAGCTTCACCGAGCTTCGTCGGGACGGCATTGAGTGTGAACGATTCAATCTCTTGAATCCTTCCGCACCGGCCAAGGTGCCTTATGTCACCCAGCAGCTTGCTTCTCAGGAAGGCCCCATCGTTGCGGCGACGGATTACATGCGCCTCTTCTCGGATCAGATCCGCCCCTATGTGCCGCAAGGGCGTCGCTACATCACCCTTGGCACGGACGGCTTTGGCCGATCCGACACCCGCGCGAAGCTTCGCGAGTTCTTCGAAGTGGACCGTCGCTATGTTGCGGTGGCGGCGCTTCGCGGCCTTGCCGACGAAGGAAAGATCAAGATGTCGGTGGTGGAAGATGCCATCAAGAAATACGGCATCAAGACATCCCGACCCAGCCCGATGTCGGTCTAAGCGCCGACGGCAAAGGAGACAACCAAGATGGCAGCGATCGAGTTAAAGGTACCGGACATTGGTGATTT
>JBBAQV010000037.1:3671-9756 GCA_040400125.1 Burkholderiaceae bacterium | reverse complement strand
CAATTTCAGGAACCTGGGATATCTTGATGCAGACCTTCACCATCATGGGTAAACAGATCAGTGACTATGAACTCAAGCAGGCGGATGTCGTCATCCAGCCAGACATCGAACGCATCAAGAGCACCGATTTCTCTGGCCGCAACCTGGCGATTTTGGAAGGCGAAAAGGCAGCCATCGCGGCCATGCCGCAGCTGCTGAGAAAACTGGGCCGCTAGATGGCTTACTGAAGCTGGGCAATTAACCGGCGGGCCTGATCGAACCGTTTGGCCCAGTAATCCGTTTGCAGGGACTCAATGCGCACCACGCCTCGAGACGTTGGCGCATGCACAAAGCGGCTGTTGCCCAGGTACACCCCAACATGGGAATTTGATTTCCCCAGGGTGTTGAAAAAGACAAGGTCTCCGGGAACAAGTCGATGCCTTGGTACGGGGATACCCACCAGCGACTGCTCTTCAGTGTTGCGCGGTGGACGGATGCGAAAGGCGTCTTGCAGAACATGGGCAATCAGACCCGAACAATCCAGCCCTTCGGATGGATGGCTGCCCCCGAATCGGTAGGGCGTTCCTAATAAGAGCACAGAGCGAGACGTGATCTCCGCAGCGGCTTGCTCAGGAGTGAGGTGCGAAGGAAGCCGGATGGTGCCGCCAATGGGGATGTCCGATTTCCAGCCGGGGCGTGACTGAGAGGCTTGCTGGTTCAGCGTGCCGCAGCCGGTCAGCAACAGCAGCGAGGCGATGGCGATCCAGGTGGTTTTTGAAAAGGTGTCGAGTATCATTGCCTTCGACAGTAGCAAAGTTTTGTCGCTATTTTTCGTGTTTTTCAAGAAGAGTCAAGCAAAGTTAAGCAAAGGAAACCCCCATGATTCAGCGCTCTGTTCTTACCGAAGAAGATGTTCAACGCATTGGCGAAGCCGCTGTGGCCGAAGCCCGTAAAAACAACTGGTCCGTAACCATTGCCATCTGCGATGACGGCGGCCATCTGCTTTGGCTGAAGCGTTTGAATGGCGCGCCACCCATTTCAGCTTACATCGCGCCCCAAAAGGCGAAGACCGCAGCGCTTGGGCGTCGCGAATCCAAGCTTTATGAAGATGTGATCAACCAGGGAAGAACGTCTTTTCTTTCGGCGCCTGAACTTCAGGGCATGCTTGAAGGTGGTGTACCCATCATGGTGGACGGCCATTGCATCGGAGCCGTTGGCGTGTCGAATGTGAAGTCCTTCGAAGACGCGCAGATTGCGAAGGCCGGCATCGCTGCGCTTTAAGAGCTCACCATTCACCTGAGGCGCAGGGCGTTTGCCCATGCGCCCAGGGTTAGGCTCTCATCTTTTCGATCTTGATCTTCCATTCACGGGGGCCCGTCTCGTGCACCGAAGTGCCCTGCGAGTCAACGGCCACCGTGACCGGCATGTCCTTCACATCGAACTCATAAATGGCTTCCATGCCCAGGTCTTCAAAGCCAATCACTTTCGCGCTGCGAATGGCCTTACTCACCAGGTAAGCCGCACCACCCACGGCCATCAGATAGGCCGAGCGATGCTTCTTGATGGATTCAATGGCGACAGGGCCACGCTCTGATTTTCCAATCATGGCGATGAGCCCCGTTTGACCCAGCATGGTCTCGGTGAACTTGTCCATGCGCGTGGCGGTGGTGGGGCCTGCGGGGCCCACGACCTCGTCACGAACGGGATCGACCGGCCCCACGTAATAGCTCACCCGGTTGGTGAAATCGACGGGAAGCTTTTCACCCTTCGCCAGCATGTCGGCGATTCGTTTGTGCTCGGCGTCACGACCCGTCAGCATTTTGCCGTTCAGAAGCAGCGTCTGGCCGGGCTTCCAGGAGGCGACTTCTTCAGGGGTGAGGGTGTTGAGATCGACCCGCTGAGACTTCTCAACATCGGCTGTCCATGAAACCTTCGGCCAGTCGTCCAGCGACGGGGGCTCGAGTTTTGCTGGGCCGCTGCCGTCCAGATGAAAGTGCACATGACGTGTTGCCGCGCAGTTGGGAATCATGGCCACGGGAAGGTTGGCCGCATGGGTTGGGTAATCAAGAATTTTCACATCGACCACGGTGGTCAGGCCACCCAGGCCTTGGGCACCAATACCCAGCGCATTGACCTTCTCATAGAGTTCAAGCCGAAGCTCTTCAATCTTGTTCTTTGGGCCACGCTTGATTAAGTCGGTGATGTCGACCGGGTCCATCAGTGACTCTTTCGCCAGTAGCGCAGCCTTTTCGGGCGTGCCGCCAATGCCAATGCCCAAAATACCGGGAGGGCACCAGCCGGCACCCATCGTGGGCACGGTCTTCAGCACCCAGTCGACGATGGAGTCGCTGGGGTTCAGCATGGCCAGTTTGCTTTTTGCTTCGGACCCACCGCCTTTGGCTGCGCAGATCACTTCGAGATGATCACCGGCAACGATCTCGTAGTGAATAACGGCGGGCGTGTTGTCTTTCGTGTTCTTGCGCAGGCCGGCTGGGTCAGCGAGCACCGAGGCGCGAAGCAGATTGTCTTTGTTGTTGTATGCCTGGCGAACACCTTCATTGACCATGTCGGTCACCGACATGGTGGCGTCCCAGCGCAGGTTCATTCCAACTTTAAGAAAGACGGTGGCGATACCGGTGTCTTGGCAGATGGGGCGCTTGCCCTCGGCGCTCATTCGGCTGTTGGTCAGGATCTGGGCGATGGCGTCTTTGGCGGCGGGATTTTGTTCGCGGTCATAGGCTGCGCCAAGCGCCTGAATGTAATCCAGGGGGTGGTAGTAGCTGATGAATTGAAACGCGTCGGCGATGCTCTGGATGAAATCTTGTTGTTTGATGACTGTCATGGCACAACTCCCATTTTTGGGGTAGATTTTATGTGAACCTAAAGATATAGGTCCGACCGCGCAGCCCTTGCGGCGGCGCAACATAAGAATTCTAACCCGTTAAAAATTCCAAAGGGGAGCATACGTATGGCCATTGAATCGGTAATGCAGGAAAGCCGAGTTTTCCCACCACCCAAAGACTTCGCATCAAAGGCGCGCCTTGGCAGCATGGAGGCCTACAACGCCATGTGCAAAGAAGCCGAAGACAACTACGCAGAATTCTGGGCCAAGCATGCCCGCCAGGAAATTCTCTGGAAGAAACCTTTCACCCGGGCCCTCGATGAGAGCAAAGCGCCGTTTTACAAATGGTTCGATGACGGCCTGCTGAACGTTTCGTATAACTGTCTTGACCGTCACCTTGAAAATGGTAACGCCGACAAGGTTGCCCTGATCTTTGAAGCCGATGGCGGCGAGGTCAGCAAAGTCACTTACAAAGAGCTCTATCACCGCGTCTGCAAACTGGCCAACGCCATCAAGGCCATGGGTTACAAGAAAGGCGATCGCGCCTTGATCTACATGCCCATGTCGGTGGAAGGTGTGGTGGCCATGCAGGCATGTGCACGTCTTGGCGTGATTCACTCGGTGGTCTTCGGCGGGTTTTCCGCAAAGAGCCTGCAAGAACGTGTGGTCGATGCCGGCGCCACGCTGATCATTGCCGCCGACGAGCAGTGCCGAGGCGGCAAAGCCATTCCTTTAAAGCCGGCCGTGGACGAGGCCTTTGGCCTTGGTGGCTGCGAGGCCGTGAAACACGTCATTGTCTATCGTCGAACGGGCGGTGCCGTGCCCATGACCGCCGGCCGTGATGTCTACATGGACGACATCTGCAAAGACCAGCCCGACAGCTGCGAACCGGAATGGGTGGAGGCCGAGCATCCGCTCTTTATTCTTTACACCTCGGGTTCAACAGGCAAGCCCAAAGGTGTTCAGCATTCGACCGGCGGCTATCTGCTTCACGCCATCATGACGATGAAGTACAGCTTTGATCTACGGCCTGACGACATCTTCTGGTGCACCGCCGACATCGGCTGGGTGACGGGCCACACCTACATCACCTATGGTCCATTGGCCTGCGGCGGCACCGAGATCGTGTTCGAAGGCGTGCCCACTTACCCGGACGCCGGTCGTTTCTGGAAGATGATTCAAGACCACAAGGTGTCGATTTTCTACACGGCACCCACGGCCATTCGCTCATTGATTAAAGCCTCGGAGGCGACACCTGCGGCGGCGCCAAAGAATTACAACCTCTCGTCGCTTCGCCTGTTGGGTTCGGTGGGCGAGCCCATCAACCCCGAGGCATGGATGTGGTACCACAACAATATTGGCGGCGGACGTTGCCCCATCGTGGACACCTTCTGGCAGACCGAAACGGGCGGCCACATGATCACTCCCATGCCGGGCGCAACGCCCTTGGTGCCGGGTTCGTGCACCCTGCCATTTCCTGGCATTCAGGCGGCTATTGTGGATGAGGTGGGTCACGACGTTCCCAACGGCCAAGGCGGAATTCTTGTGGTGAAAAAACCTTGGCCTTCGATGATTCGCACCATCTGGGGTGACCCGGACCGATTCGTCAAAAGCTATTACCCCGAAGAGCTTGGCGGCCGCTTATACCTGGCGGGCGACGGTGCCATTCGTGACAAAGACACGGGTTACTTCACCATCATGGGTCGAATCGATGATGTGCTGAATGTCTCGGGTCACCGCATGGGCACGATGGAAATTGAATCGGCCTTGGTGGCCAACCCCTTGGTGGCGGAAGCTGCTGTGGTGGGCCGTCCTGACGACACCACGGGCGAGGCCATTGTGGCCTTCGTGGTTCTGAAGGGTGCACGACCCGCGGGTGATGATGCGAAGAAGATTGCAACCGATCTTCGTAACTGGGTGGGCAAAGAAATCGGCCCCATCGCCAAGCCGAAAGAGATTCGCTTTGGTGACAATTTGCCGAAGACTCGCTCAGGGAAGATCATGCGTCGACTGCTTCGCACCTTGGCCAAAGGTGAGGAGATCACGCAAGACACCTCAACGCTTGAAAACCCCGCCATCCTTGATCAGCTCAAGCAGGCCACCTGATCAGGCTTGTTGGGTTGGGTAGGGCGCAACGAGTCAGCGCAGGGGCAGCCGCCCTGGTGCTGACTCCGAGCGTTGGCTTCTGATACACTTGGCGCGCTTAACAGCCAAGCTTGAGCTTTTCAGGCCGCGGCTTTGTCGTCATCTCGCGGAGAGATGGATGAGTGGTTTAAGTCGCACGCCTGGAAAGCGTGTGTGGGTTCATAGCCCACCGGGGGTTCGAATCCCCCTCTCTCCGCCACATCACATTACATATGAATACGGCCCTAGCCAAACAAGTCCTTGAGGCCGCCTTACTCGCCCAACCTGAGCCAATGCCGGTCAGTGAGCTAAGACGGTTGTTTGATGATGAACTCGACGCCGACACGGTTCGACTGCTGCTTGAAGATCTGCAGCGCGAATGGGTCGGTCGAGGCGTTGAGCTCGTGCCTCTGGCGTCGGGCTGGCGCTTCCAGACCCGCCCTGAAATGCGCGAATACCTCGACAAGCTGAAAAACGAAAAACCGCCGCGTTATTCCCGGGCCACCATGGAAACCTTGGCCATCATCGCCTACCGTCAGCCCGTCACGCGCGGCGACATTGAAGACATTCGCGGTGTGGCCGTGGCCACTCAGGTGATCAAGTCGCTCGAAGACCGCGGCTGGATTGAGTCCATCGGTCATCGTGACGCCCCGGGACGGCCGGCGCTTTACGCCACCACACGACACTTTCTTGATGACCTTGGTCTTCGCTCGCTTGAAGAACTGCCTTTGTTGGACGCCAACTGGAGCGACACGGCCGAAGCCATGCTGCCTGGCATGATGGAGAAAGCAGCTGCTGATGCAGAGCAATCATCCTCACCTGAAACCGAGTCAACCGCATCATCGGATACCGACGCATCAAATGAGGCCGAAGCATCGGCGTCCGCCGAGTCCGAGCCAGTCACTCCGCCAACCACGCCACCTGAGGCCTCCACGTGAGCGAAGAGTTAGACCCCCTCGACCACAACATCGAGCCGTCCTCAGAAGACCCATCCGAAACACCGCCCGAGGCCAACGAGCCCCAGGCCGCCCAGCAAGACGCCGAACCCATTCCGTTTTTCGCCCAAAAGGGCGCCTCCCCCAGGGTGGGCGGTCCTTCCCGTGTGGGGCTTGATTACGACCCTCCGAAACTGCACAAGCT
>JBBAQV010000037.1:0-3571 GCA_040400125.1 Burkholderiaceae bacterium | reverse complement strand
TTTAAAAAACTTCCGCCCGCAAAGTTTGGTCGATGGATTGCGGTGGGCCGGCTGGACATCAATACCGAAGGGCTTTTGCTCTTTACCACCTCGGGCGATCTTGCAAATCGTTTAATGCATCCCCGCTCGCAGGTTGAGCGCGAATATGCGGTGCGTCTTTTGGGTGAACTGAGTGCCGAGGCTCGTCAGTCGCTGATGGACGGTATCGAACTTGAAGACGGTGTGGCCAAGTTTGAAAGCATTGAAGATGCCGGTGGCGAAGGCGCCAATTACTGGGTGCGCGTGGTCATTACGGAAGGTCGTAACCGCGAAGTCCGTCGCATGTTCGAGGCTGTCGGTGTGACCGTGAGCCGACTCATTCGCATCCGTTACGGCCAGATTGCTCTTCCTTCCAATCTGCGACGAGGGCAGTCGGTCGATCTTGCTGAAGCCGAGGTCAATGCCCTGTGCAAGGCCGTTGGCATGCGTCAGGCCACCGAAGCCAAGCCTGGACAAAAGCGCAAACCTGGCGGGCCGATGGGTTCCGGAAACCGCGACGGTCAGGCCAAGGGGCCAAGAGGCCGTGGCCGGGCAGGACCTTCGCAGGAATGGAGTTCACCCAGCAGTGTGATGCGCCAGCAAAGCCAAGACCGCCCCTTGGTGGACGATGACGATTTAAGCCAGCCCCACCCAGACGACGAATGGCAGCCTTCTGGCCCAGACGCACACCTGTCGCATCTTGGTGGCTCGGCGAAAAAACGTGGCTCGGGCGCCAAAAAGCCAAACCCGCTTCAGACCTCTTGGGGTTCGTCCAAGCCCGCTTCGGGGGTGCTTTCTGCTCCACAAAGGCCGGCTGGATCGGGCGGGCCCGGCGGCAGGTCAGGGCGGAAAGGGCCGAGATCTGGCGGTGCGGGCCCTTCGGGTGGGGGTCGCCCAGGCGGTCGGCCCGGATTCCGCGGGAAAAAGCCACAGGCCTAGACTTTTGGTTAACTTTCCAGTAAAATCAAGGACATAGCACGGAAAGCTGAAAGAAAAAACGCAAGAAAAAAGCGTTCCGGCAACAAAAAATGGGCTTCAAGAAAGCCCATTTTTTTTGGGCAAAAACTTTTGATTGAAGTGGCTGGTTAGTTCATTGGTTGGTTAAAAGATGGCAGATCTCTGGCGGGTCGTGGATTCCGCGACGCAGGAATTGGGTTTTGAGTTGATTGATCTTGAGCGAACGCCTGGCGGCATCACTCGGGTCTACATTGACGTGCGCGACGAGGCTGGCCAAGGCGAACCTCGGCTGATCACCATCGAAGACTGCGAGCTGGTTTCCAAACAGCTTGTGCATCTTCTGCCCGTCGAGGGCTTTGACTTTCAACGGCTTGAGGTGTCGTCGCCAGGGATGGACCGGCCGCTGACCAAGCCAGAACATTACAAGCGGTTTGCGGGTTCAGTGGTGAAGCTTCGGCTGCGTATGCCACTCGAGGGCCGAAAGAATTTTGAGGGTGTGCTGCGGGTTGGCGCACAAGGTGAGTTGTCGCTGGAATATGAAGGCAAGGGTGGCGAGATGCTGCAGCTGGAATTCCAGATCGACGACATTGACAAGGCACGGCTGGTGCCGGAATACAAGTTTTAGGAGAACTACAACATGAGTCGTGAACTGTTAATGCTGGCCGACGCCTTGGCGCGCGAAAAGAATGTTGAACGCGAAATCGTGTTCCAGTCGCTGGAGAGCGCGCTGGCCTCGGCCACCAAGAAACGTTTCACCGACGAGGTGGATGTTCGGGTGTCCATTGACCGTGAGTCCGGTGAATACGAAAGCTTTCGTCGCTGGCAGGTCGTGCCCGACGGGGAACTGGAAGATCACGACCTTCAGGTGATTCTGACCGAAGCCCGAAAACAGATTTCAGACATCGAAGTGGGCGACTTCGTCGAAGAAGAGCTCGAGCCCATTGAGTTCGGTCGTATTGGTGCGCAGGCCGCCAAGCAGGTGATTCTGCAGCGCATTCGCGAAGCCGAGCGCGAGCAGATTCTGAAAGACTTTCTTGAGCGTGGCGAAGTCATCATTAACGGCACGGTCAAGCGTCTGGAGCGTGGCGACGTCCTGGTGGAATCCGGCAAGATCGAGGCAAGACTTCCTCGCGACCAGATGATTCCGAAGGAAAATCTGCGCCCCGGTGATCGGGTTCGCGCCTATATGCAGCGTGTCGAGCGCACCCAGCGCGGCCCGCAGATCATGCTCTCGCGCACCGCGCCTGAATTCATCATGAAGCTCTTTGAAATGGAAGTGCCTGAGATCGAACAGGGCATGCTGGTGATCAAATCGGCCGCACGAGACCCTGGCGTTCGCGCCAAGATTGCCGTCTTCACGGCCGATCGTCGAATTGATCCCATCGGCACCTGCGTGGGTGTTCGTGGCTCTCGTGTCCAGGCCGTCACCCATGAACTGGCTGGCGAGCGCGTGGACATTGTTCTCTGGTCGGAAGACCCCGCCGAATTCGTGATTGGCGCCTTGGCGCCGGCCAATGTCTCGTCGATTGTGGTGGACGAAGAGCGTCACGCCATGGATGTGGTGGTGGATGAATCCGAACTTGCAGTGGCCATTGGCCGTGGCGGACAGAACGTTCGCCTGGCCTCGGAACTGACGGGCTGGCAGATCAACATCATGACGGCCGACGAGTCGGCCGAGAAAACCGAAACCGAACGTCAGAGCCTGCGTGAAGTCTTCATGGAAAAACTGGATGTGGACGGCGAAGTTGCCGACATTCTGATTGACGAAGGTTTCTCGTCGCTCGAAGAGGTGGCCTACATTCCCGTGAGTGAAATGTTGGAAATCGAGTCGTTTGATGAAGACACGGTCAATGAGCTGCGCAATCGCGCAAGAAATTCTCTGCTGACCGCTGCCATCGCTCAGGAAGAAAAGCTCGAGACCACCGCGCAAGATCTTCTTGATCTTGAGGGCATGAATCGAGACCTCGCCGTGAAGCTGGCGGATTCCAAAATCTTCACCCGTGACGACCTTGCCGATCTTGGCGTGGACGAACTGGTGGAAATGACTGGCCTGCAGGAAGGTGCCGCCAGTGAACTGATCATGAAAGCCCGAGCCCATTGGTTTGATGCTGAAGAAACCGAAGCCGGAGGTTCAACGGATGCCCGCTGATAATGTTGAAAAGTTTGCTGCTGAATTAAAGCTCTCGGTCGAGACACTGCTTGAGCAGTTGAAGTCGGCGGGCGTGGAGAAATCCTCGGCCTCGGACGCCTTGACCGAGTCCGACAAAGAGCATCTTCTGACGGCGTTGAGAAAGGCGCACGGCGCGGCCGAAGCACCACGCAAGAAGATCACGCTCACCAAACGTCAGACCAGTGAAATCAAACAGGCCGACGGTTCCGGCAAGTCGCGAACCATCCAGGTCGAGGTGCGCAAGAAGCGTGTTTTTGTTCAGCGAGACGCTGCTGGCGAGGTGGAAGCACCGGTCGAACCGGTTGAGGCCGCTGCCTCGGCGCCGGTGATTTCAGAAGCCGAACTCGCCCAACGCGAGGCGGAAAGCCGCCGTCAATCCGAGCTTCTTGCCAGGCAAGAAGCCGAGCTTCGCGAGAAGCAAGAGAA
>JBBAQV010000036.1:0-9912 GCA_040400125.1 Burkholderiaceae bacterium | reverse complement strand
CGAAGAAAGGGTTTGATCCCCTTATGGGTGCCCGCCCCATGCAACGACTGATTCAAGACACCATTCGGCGTGCCCTCGCTGACGAGCTCTTGTTCGGCAAGTTGGTCTCTGGCGGCCGCGTTCACATTGGCCTTGATCCCTCCAACCCTGAGCAGGTCAAGCTTGAGTTTCCAGGCGATGAGCCCCAAAAGCCTGCCTCGAAAGCGGGCCCGGAGGGGCGCCGTCGACGCACTCCCGCGGAAGCCGTCGTCGATTGATTCGTCTCGTTTGAAAGCGCCCCCGACTGGGGGCGCTTTCTTTTACCGTTCCGATGAATGCTGCAATGCATAAAAAGCATTGAGGGAATTCCGCATAGACAACCGGACTATTTCTGCGAAAATCGGCGTGTTGTACCTAGAACAACCACTCGGAGGGAGATGTTTATGCGAAAGCAATTTGCAATGGCGGCATTAATCGGGTCCGCCGCGCTCGGGCTTAGCTTGCCGGTTCAGGCGCAAGACATGAGCAAGATTCGTTACCTGGCCGCCAACTGCGCCAACTGTCACGGAACGGATGGCCGCAGCGTGGGGATTATGGAATCCCTTGCGGGCTATGACAAAGAAAAATTCATCAGCAACATGAAGGAATACCGCAGCGGCGACAAACCCGCCACGCTGATGCACCAGATTGTGAAGGGCTACACCGACCAGCAGATTGCTGACCTCGCCGCCTACTTCGCCGCACAGCCTAAGAAAAAATAAATCGCCTCAGGGACAAGGAGAAAACAATGTCAGAACAATTTAATAATCGCCGAAGCCTGATTAAGGCGGGTGCTGCTGGCGTGGCGGTGACGGCTGCGGGTGGCCTTGCAGGCTGTGCATCATCATCCACCGGAAAGACGGCATCGTCTAAAAAGCTTGGCCGCGTTGTGGTGGTTGGTGGCGGCTATGGTGGCGCCACCGCGGCAAAGTACATCAATGAATGGTCGGCCGGTGCCATTGAAGTGGTGATGATCGAGCGCGAACGTAACTTCATCTCGTGCCCCATCTCGAATCTGGTGCTCGGTGGTTCGCAAACCATGGAGACCATCACCCATTCCTATGACAAGCTCAGGGCCCGTGGCATTAACGTCATTAACGACGAAGTCACGGCGATTGATCCTGCCAAGAAAACCGTCACCGTGAAAAAGGGTGAGGTCATCGCCTATGACCGACTGGTGGTCTCCCCCGGCATTGATTTCAACTTCCAGGCCATTGCAGGTTTGAACGACGAAGCTCAAAAGACCATCCTTCATTCGTGGAAGGCCGGCCCCCAGACCATGGCTTTGAAAGCTCAGCTCGATGCCGTTCCCAACGGTGGCGTCTATGTGCTGTCAATTCCCAAAGCCCCTTACCGATGCCCCCCTGGCCCCTATGAACGGGCCTGCCAGGTGGCACACCTGTTCAAAGCGAAAGGGAACACCCGAAGCAAGGTCGTGATCATGGACGCCAACCCTGATATTCAGTCGAAGAAGGGCTTGTTCATGAAAGCCTGGGCCGATCTTTACCCCGGCATGATCGAATACAACGCCAACATGGTGGTCACCGAGCTTGACCTGAAAGGCAAACGCCTTGGTACCGAAACCGGTGATCGCATCACCGGTGACGTTCTCAATGTGGTGCCTCCACATCGCGCGGGGAACATCGCTCAGGCGGCTGGCCTGGTCAATGTGAATAATCTCTGGTGCGGTGTGGATTGGGTCACCATGGAATCGACCGCTCACAAGAATATCCACGTCCTGGGCGACGCAACCTTCGCTGCACCCGCCATGCCCAAGTCCGGTCATATGGCGAACCAGCACGGTAAAGCAGCAGCGGCCGCCATTGTGGAATTGATGAATGGCCGCTCGGCCATTGCCCCGATGATGGCCAATACCTGCTACAGCTTCGTGGATGACAAGAACGTGGTTCACGTGGCCAGCGTTCACACCTACGACGCAACCGATAAGACCATGAAGACGGTGGCCGGGTCTGGCGGCGTGAGCGGCCGGCCCACTGAAATCGAAGGTCGCTTTGCCATGGGCTGGGCGCGCAACATCTGGGCCGACATGCTGACCTAAGAAAGAAGGGGGTGTGACATCCAGGGCCCGGGTTTGATTGGCCTTGGTGGCGCTGACGTTCTTCACTGATTCGGGCATGATTCGCAGTTGGAATCGTGCCCGAATTTTTTGTGAGAGACCATGAACCCTTCCAATGCGCTGGATGCGCTGAAAGCCGTCACCACGGTTGTGGCGGACACTGGCAGTTTCGAACTCATGCGTGCTTATCAGCCGCAAGACGCCACCACCAATCCCACACTCATTATCCGAGCCCTTGATCAGCCGGAGTACGCTGGCATTGTTGAGCAGGTGAGATCCAAACACTCGGGGGACATGGCTGACCTTGCCCGTGCTGTTCTTGTTCACTTCGGCACCGAGATCTTGAAGATTGTGCCCGGACGAGTCTCCACCGAGGTCGATGCCCGACATTCCTTCGACACGCAGGCGACGATTCGCGAGGCTCATCGAATCATCGAGGGTTATCAATCGATGGGTCAAAATCCTTCCAGGGTGCTGATCAAAATTGCGGCGACATGGGAGGGGGTGCAGGCCGCACGACAACTTGAGCGCGAGGGCATTGCCTGCAATGTCACCCTCATCTTCAGCCTTGCCCAGGCGGCTCTGGCAGCTGACTCAGGCGTGACCTTGATTTCGCCGTTCGTGGGCCGTATCAGCGACTGGTATAAGAAATCGGGCGCAAGCTGGGCCTCGCCTGATCAAGACCCTGGCGTGCTCTCAGTCAAGAAAATTTATGCCTACCTAAAGCAACATGGTTACGCGACTTCGGTGATGGGGGCCAGCTTTCGGCATGTGGACCAGGTGCTTGCCCTGGCGGGCTGCGACCTGCTGACGGTGAGCCCTGACCTGCTTGAGCAGCTGAAAAATGACACGTCTCGAACCCGTCTGGTTCGCGAACTGAATCCGGCCGGTGTCACAACCTCAGCACCGACACTTGACCTTGCTGAGGCGGCCTTTCGATTCCAACTGAACGAAGACGCCATGGCCAGCGAGAAGCTTGCCGAGGGCATTCGGGCCTTCGTGGTGGATGGCCAGAAATTGGATGCTCGACTCGCATGCTGATGAATGCCTTGACCATTCTGGTCTCAAGCTTTTTGTTGTTTCTGGTTCAGCCCATCATCGCCAAACAGATCGTGCCGTGGTTTGGCGGGTCCGCGGCGGTCTGGACAACATGCCTTATGTTTTTTCAGGTGGTTTTGCTGGCGGGCTACACCTATTCGGATGCCGTTCAGCGCATCAGGCCCAGGCTTCAGTCGGGGCTTCACATCGCACTTCTCCTTGTGAGCCTGTTGGCTCTGCCCATTCTTGCCTCGGAGCAATGGAAGCCCACCGGCCATGAGGACCCCACGCTTCGCATTGTTGGCTTGCTGACGATGACCATTGGCCTGCCCTATCTGATGCTCGCCACCACAGGGCCTCTTGTGCAGTCCTGGTTTGCTCGAAGCCAGCCTGACGCGTCCAAGGCCCAACGAGCCTATCGTCTGTTTGCGTTGTCAAACTTCGGTTCCCTGATGGGGCTTCTTGCTTATCCGTTCGTCATTGAGCCATGGGTCTCCACCAAGATCCAGGCCATGATGTGGAGTGGGGTCTATGTCGCGTTTGTGTTGCTTGCGGGTTTTCTGGCCTGGCGTGCTTCGCAGGCACATCCATCAAACGGCGACGCTCCCGGCGCGTCGGCTCCAGAGCCTCATGACGACGACCATCAGCCACCCGGTGCGCAGGACTATGGGGTCTGGTTTGCTCTGGCCGCAATCGCCACCATGATGCTGCTCTCCGTGTCGAGCCACATCACCCAGAACATCGCGTCCATTCCATTTCTCTGGGTGGTGCCGCTATCGCTCTATCTGCTCACCTTTGTGATTGCCTTTGAGGGTCGTCGCGGCAGGGGCTGGTATCTGCGGGATTCCATGATGTTGCCGGCGATGGTGCTTGCAGCATTCATGGCCTGGGGACTGGTCACCGACGACGGCATTCTTGATATTGATTACGCGATCCCGCTTTACTTGGCTGGACTTTTCTTGGGCTGCCTCTTTTGCCACGGTGAACTTGCTCAGGCCAAACCCAGAGCAAGGTTTCTGACACGCTTTTACCTGATGATCGCCCTCGGCGGCGCCATGGGTGGCGTGTTCGTATCCATGGTTGCTCCGCGAGTTTTCACCCTGTACTGGGAACTGCCCCTCAGCCTTGGTTTGCTGGCCGCAGCCGGGGTCTGGGTTGGCTTACAACACGGTGTTGGCCCGCTGAAGACTGTGTTTGTCGGCGGAAGCCTATTAAGCCTTGCGGTGACGATTCATTACGCCACAAGCTATGAGTCCAACAGCAATCAAGACTCGATCTATGCCTCTCGAAACTTCTACGGCACCCTTCGGGTGAGTGAGCGTTTCTATTCAGGTGGGCAGGAGCCGGTGCGCAGGCTCATTCATGGTGTGATTCTGCATGGCCTGCAAGACATGAATCCGGGTCGTCGTCAGCAGCCCACCACCTATTACGGCCCAACCTCCGGCGTTGGGATGACTCTGGCTGAGAAAGGAGCCCTTTCCCCAAAAGGTCTGCGTGTTGGGGTGATTGGGTTAGGTGTTGGAACGTTGGCCGCCTATGGACGACGGGGTGACCACTACCGAATGTATGAAATCAACCAAGAGGTGATTAACCTTGCGAAGACCGAGTTCACCTATCTGACGGATTCCCCTGCCGAAATTTCGTTTGCCCTGGGTGACGCCAGACTTGTGCTCGAACGCGAGGCCAGCAATCAGTTCGATGTCTTGGTGATCGATGCGTTTTCAAGCGACTCCATTCCCATTCATCTGGTCACGCGCGAGGCCATGGCGATCTATCGGAAGCATTTGAAGCCTGATGGCGTCATCGCTTTTCATGTCACCAACCGTTATCTTGACCTCGCTCCTGTGGTGGAGGGGCTTGCGAAAGACGCTGGAATGACAGCGCTGCTTGTCTCCGATGACCCCACCGACGAGCGCTTCCGTCAGGTCAGCTATTCCGATTGGGTGTTGGTGACCCAGGACCAGCGCCTGATGGCTAGCCCGAAAATTCAGGCTCGCCAATACGCGATTGACAGCATCCCCGGACTTAAGGTGTGGACCGACGACTTCAACAATCTATTCAAAGTTTTGAAGTAGACGTTGGTCCTGAGTAGAGGTTGGACCTGATTGAAGGCGGGCTTACCTCTGGCCGGTGCTTCCAAACCCTCCAGCGCCGCGGTCGGTGGCCTCGAAAGAGTCCACCAGGTTGAAGCTGACCTGCTGGATCGGCACGATCACCAGCTGGGCCAGTCGCTCCATGGGCTCAAGCTTGAAAGGTGTGGATCCGCGGTTCCATGTTGAGACCATGAGTGGGCCCTGGTAATCGGCATCAATAAGACCCACCAGATTGCCAAGCACGATTCCATGTTTATGGCCCAGACCGGATCGCGGAAGGATCAGACCTGCATAGCCGGGGTCGGCGATGTAGATGGAGAGGCCAGTGGGCACCAGCACGGTCTGGCCAGGTTCAATGACGATGGTGGCGTCAATGCATGCGCGAAGGTCAAGCCCAGCCGAGGCTGGCGTGGCGTAGGCGGGAAGCTGATCCTTCATTCGTGGATCAAGAACTTTGACATCAATCTTCATCGGTTGGGTCTCTCAGAGTTGGGTGGCGATCTGGGCGATAAGGACTCGAGCCAGGGCCCCCTTCGAAGCCAAGGGGATGTCGTGCAGACCGAAGGAGTCACAGATGACAATCTGGTTGTCATCCTGTCCAAAGGTTCTTGCGCCGATGTTCCCCACAAGTACGGGCACTCCTTTGCGCGCGCGTTTGGCGGGAAGCAGGCTGTGCAGTGTTTCGCGATCACCGCTTTCGGCAGCAAAGCCCACGCAGAAGGGTGGGTTGGGCAAGGCCGCGACGCTGGCCAGGATGTCAGGGTTTTCAACCCACTGAATGTCACCAAGCCCAGCGCCTGATTCTTTTTTAAGCTTTCCCGTGACGTGGCTGGCGGGACGCCAGTCAGCCACTGCCGCGACCGCAATAAAACAATCAGCGGCTTGGGATTGGAGTTCCGCGTGAACTGCATCGTGCATGTCTTGGGCACTGATGACATCCAGACGGCGAACCTGTTCGGGAGTTCGAAGGCTGACGGGACCAGCAATCAGGACCACGTCGGCACCGGCCTCGCGGGCCACTTGGGCCAGCGCGAACCCCATCTTTCCTGATGATCGGTTGGTGATGCCACGAACCTCATCAATGGCCTCAAAGGTTGGGCCCGCCGTGATGACCACCCGCTTCCCTTGAAGCACCCCGCGAATGTTTGGACCTCGGTCCGATGCAGCGGCGTTGCCCTCTGGACCGAAACGGGACAGGAGCTCGGCAAGGATTTCATGCGGCTCAAGCATTCTGCCGTCACCGACTTCGCCACAGGCCTGCGCTCCAGAGCCTGGGCCCAGGATGGTGACGCCATCTTTCTGAAGCTGGTTGACATTGCGTTGCGTGGCCGGATGGTCCCACATCTGACGATTCATGGCGGGAGCAACTAGCAGCGGGATCTCTCGTGCAAGGCAAAGCGTCGAAAGAAGATCGGGGGTCTGCCCGCTCACAAGCCGTGCGATGAAGTCGGCGCTCGCGGGTGCCACCAGAATGGCGTCCGCTTCGCGTGAGAGATCGATATGCGGCATGCCATTCGAGGGCCCGCTCTTGTCTGGAGACGACCAGCTCTGGGTGTAAACCGGACGGCCCGATAGAGCCTGAAAGGTGAGGGGGCTGACAAATTGTGTGCCTCCCTCGGTCATGACCACCTGCACTGTTGCACCCTCATCTTGAAGTCGACGTACCAGCTCACAGGTCTTGTAGGCGGCGATGCCTCCGGTGATGCCAACGACGAAGTGACGATGCTTTAGGCGCATGATTCCGGCTATCCTCGGCGAACTCGACGAATCTCGTCAAGTATGAAGAGGATCACCCCCAAAACAATGCAGCTGTCGGCGATATTGAAGGCCGGCCAGTGCCATCCAGAGATATGCCAGTCGATGAAGTCCACGACATAACCCCAGCTCACCCGATCAATCGTGTTGCCAACAGCACCCGAAATAATCAGGGTGGCGGCAAGCGAGAAAAGAAACTGCCCAGCGTTACGGGTCATCAGAAAAGCAAGGTAGCCGACAGCCACCACGCCAAGCCCTACAAAGAACCAGCGCTGCCAGCCACCCGCATCCGCCAGGAAACTGAAAGCGGCACCTGGGTTGTGGACGCGAACAATATTGAACCAGGAGGTGATCACTGTTTGTTCGCCAAGCTCATAGGCATTGATGATCACAAGCTTGGTAAGTTGGTCCAAGCCAATCAGCAAGAGCGCGACCATGAACCAGCGTCCCGCCGTCATGCCCTTGGCCGATGAGGAACGTCGGCTAGGCGACATGGCGGGCCTCTCCCGAGCCATATAGGTTGCTGACGCATCGACCGCAGATCTCGGGATGGATGGAATCGACCCCCACATCGGCGCGCCAATGCCAGCATCGGCTGCACTTGGCGTGGCTAAGTGGCGTGACTCTGACGGTGAAGTCGTTCTGGCCCAGATTGTGGTCATGCACGACGTTGGCCTCGGAGGTGATCATCACAAACTTCAGTCCGTCACCGAGTGACTGAAGCATCTCGGCCAGATCACGACCGGCATGGAGGGTGATCGCTGCCTGAAGCGAAGACCCCACACGCCCAGCTTCGCGCTCCACCTCAATCGAGCGCATGACCTCTGCGCGGACCTCCCGAAGGGTTTTCCATTTGGAAACCAACGCCTGAGAATCGCGCACCTCTGGAAGCGTGTGTGCGGTCTCTTCGAACACCGTGGGGGCATCCGGCGCTATCGCTTCAATATTGTGTAGCGCCTGCCACGCCTCATTGCCGGTGAACGAAAGGAATGGAGAGAGCAGGCGAGTCATGGACTCGGTGATGTGCCAGAGCGCGGTCTGCGCGGATCGGCGAGCCTTGGACTTCGCCGCCGTGGTGTAAAGCCGGTCTTTCAGGATGTCGAGGTAAAACGCGCCGAGGTCCTCTGAGCAAAAAGCCACGAGTCGGGCCACAGCAGGATGAAAGGCATAACGGCCGAAGTCATTCAGCACTTCGGTCTGAACCTCATGGGTGAGCGCCAGTGCATAACGGTCAATCTCGGCAAGCTCCGCGACGGGCAAGGCATCGCTCGAGGGGTCGAAGTCACTCAGATTGCCAAGCAAAAAGCAGAGCGTGTTCCGAACCCGACGGTAGGATTCAACCACTCGTTTCAGGATGGTGTCGGAGATTGAGAGTTCACCCGAGTAATCGGTGCTTGCTACCCAGAGCCGAAGAATGTCGGCCCCCATGGCGTCGGAAACCTTTTGCGGGGCGACAACATTGCCCATGGATTTGCTCATCTTTCGGCCGTCACCATCCACCACAAATCCGTGGGTGAGAAGGGCTTTGTAGGGCGGCATGCCATTGATCATGCAGCTGGTCAGCAATGAGGAATGAAACCAGCCTCGATGCTGATCACTTCCCTCAAGATAGAGATCGGCTGGGAAATGGGATGAGGCTTGATGCGAGCCACGTAACACGGTCTCATGGGTGGTGCCTGAATCAAACCAGACATCAAGGGTGTCCAGGTTTTTGACATAGTCCTTGGCTTCTTCACCGATCAGGGATTCAACGCTCATGGCTTGCCAGGCCTCAATGCCTTCGGTTTCCACCACCGAGGCAATGCGCTCCAGAAGCTCCGGAGTGCGAGGATGAAGCGCTCCTGTTTCGCGATGAATGAGAAAGGCCATCGGCACGCCCCACTGACGCTGGCGTGAGAGCGTCCAGTCCGGGCGATTGGCGATCATCGCCGAGAGCCGGGCACGGCCCCACTGGGGAAAGAACTGAGTCTGATCGATTCCTGCCAGGGCCAGTTCACGAAGGGTGGCCCCACCGTCATTGGGACGTCGGTCCATTCCCGCGAACCACTGATTGGTGGCACGGTAAATGATCGGGGTCTTGTGGCGCCAGCAATGCATGTAGCTGTGGGCGTAACGTTCCGAGTGCATGAGCGACCCCACCTCGGCAAGTTTGGCCACAATTTTGGGGTTGGCATCCCAGATGGAAAGTCCGCCAAACAACGGCAGGTGTTCGCTGTAAACGCCATGACCCAGCACCGGTGTCAGGATGGCGTCGTCATGCATTCCCGCTGATTTGCACGACATGAAGTCATCCACGCCATAGGCGGGTGCAGCATGAACAATACCCGTGCCCGAATCCAGGTTCACATAGTCGGCATTGATCACCGGCGCCAGTCGGGCAAAACCAGCATCAGCGTCGAAAAGCGGGTGGTTGAAGGCAATGCCGGAGAGCATTGAACCCTGACAGGTTGCGTGGACGGATCCGGTGAGCCCCCAGGACTGCAGGCAGAAGTCAACGCGATCTTTGGCGAGGACCAGCCAGTTGAATTTTGTGTTTGGAGGAAACTTTCGAGAGGCAGCGCTTTCGGTGATGCCGGTGACCTGAACCAGAGCATATTCAAATTCGGGGTGCGCATTCAATGCCTGGTTGGCGGGAAGCGTCCACGGTGTGGTGGTCCAGATCACCGCAGCAAGCTCTCCGGAAAGTAAATTCTCTGGCTGCGCAAAAGCTTTGGCCAAAGCTTTCTTGGCGGCGTCGTTGGCACGAAAAGCAACATCCACGGCAGGATCGGTTTTGTCCGCGTACTCCACCTCGGCTTCGGCCAACGCTGACCCGCAGTCGAAGCACCAGTTCACCGGCTTGAGCCCCCGGAAGACAAAGCCTTTTTCCAGAATCTTTTTCAAGGCGCGAATTTCGTCGGCCTCGTTTTTGGGGTCCATGGTTTTGTAGGG
>JBBAQV010000035.1:2700-10278 GCA_040400125.1 Burkholderiaceae bacterium | reverse complement strand
TCTCGGTAGGTGGTGAACCGAAGCGCCGTGCGGTCCGCTTCAATTCGATCCCAGACCTTGGCTTTTTCTTCGTCTGTCATGATCACCCAGTGATTCACCTCTTCGAAGGTTCTGCCACAGCCCTTACAAATGTCATCACCATTCGTGGTTGAACAGATGGCAATGCACGGTGTATCGGGTCGTTGGCTCATGGGCGTCGAATCAGTTGTTGTAACCGGGGGCGAATGGTTAAGAAGGCGCGGTAGGCGAGATTGAGAACCTGCGGCGCTGGGGGCACAGAGGTTAAAAACCCAAGAATACGAAATCCTGGTGTGATGCGCCACAAGGCGATAAACCCGGGCGCGCCAATCAGCCACTGGCCTTCAATGTTGCGCACATGGAAACGCGCCATCAATTCATTCACGGTCTTGCCCTCCGGGGGAACAAAGCCCGGCTCGCTGACATCAAGCCAAGCCACCAAGCCAGGCTTCACCCGCTTCTGATAGACCTGAATCTCCTTCGCACACAGAGGACAGCTTCCATCAAAGAAGACCGTAAGAAAAGAAGCTTGGGGCATGAGGCTCGCTTAGAGAAACACAAGACTGTTGAGTCTAAAGTGTTTTCAAAAGTCCGCCTCATAAAACCCTTAGAAGAGATTTGAAACCGTTCCTTTCAGGTCGCGCCAGATAATGACGGCGCGGCTGGGCTCATTGGCCACGGGCAGGTTGGATTTTGACCAAGCCACCATCGACTCCGGATACATCCGCTGGTTCGTCTGCCCCAAAACCTCTGACAAGATGAACCAGTTTGTGGCGGCCCAGTGCCCCGTGTTGCAAAACGAGATGGTCTCGTCGGTTGTCAAAAGATTGGCGGCCTTTGCAACGCCCTGAATCTCTGACACCGACTTCAAACGACCGCTGCCCTTCTGAAACCACTCCTCTTGGTCAAAGTGGCTTGCCCCGGGCAAAGTGCCGTACCTGCCTGCGGCTGCATGACGAACATCGCCTTTAAAGAAGGCCTCCGGCCGAGCGTCAAGTAGCCGGGTCTGACCCGATGAACCGGCCGAGTCACCCTTGGGTAACAGACCGGCAACCTCTTCCTGAGAAACAATCTGACGACGATCGTAGGTCAGCTTGACTGACGTCTTACCCACGACGGGGATGTCTTTGGTGAGGGAATAGCCCGCGGCCGACCAAGCCGCAAGACCGCCATCAAGAATCGAAAGATTGTTGAACCCCGCCACCTTCAGTGTCCAGTAGACCCGGGCAGCGGCGCCGAAATCGGTGCCGTCCGTTCCGCGATTCACAATCACGATACGTGTTTTGGGCGTGAGGCCCCAGCCGCTAACAAGCTGAGACAACTTGTCTTCAGCAACCGGCTGACCAGGGTTCTGCTTGGGGCCGCGAAAGGCCGAATAAGGCGTTGCGATGGACTCGGGAATATGGCCATCGGCATAACTCGGGGACTTGGCATCACCTTTGAGTTCCCGAATATCCAAGACTCTGACAGCCCGTTGATCGACCAGCCCTTTAAGCTCTTGGGCGCTGATCACAGGCTTTGCTGCATGCGCCGCAGTAACACCAAGGACGCCAACCATAAAGGCAAGAAGAACCATGGGGATGACATGCCAGCGTCGCAACGCCCCTTTAGAGAGAAACAAATCGAGTGAATTGGAGGTCATCATGAAGAACCCTTAGTTGTTACAAGAGAGTGTTAGCCTAGCGTAATAACTCGCTTCGTCAACGCACAAAATGTGCATAGCTTTTTCATAGGAAACTCTCTGATGTCATCCACACAAGCCTCCATTACCCTCTGGGGTCGCCTGAACTCAATGAACGTGCAGAAGGTTCTGTGGGTTCTTGATCGGCTTAATCTTCCCTATGAACGCATTGACGCCGGAATGCAGTTCGGGGTGAATAACACACCAGAATACCTTTCGCTGAATCCCAATGGGAAAGTCCCGCTTTTGAAAGACGGGCCCACCGTGGTCTGGGAATCCCATGCGATCTGCCGCTACCTTTGTAATCAATACGGCGGCGATGCAATCTATCCTTCGGATGCGCGTCAACGCGCTGCAGTAGATCAGTGGGTCGACTGGGCGGCCTGCGGCATTATCGGATCACTTTCGCTTGTTTTTTGGCAGCTGGTTCGAACGCCCGAAGACAAACGGGACGCCAACAAAATTGCCGAGGAAACAGCAAAGACCGTTGCGTCACTCAAGGTGCTCTCGCAAGGCCTCACCGGTAAGAGCTATCTGGCCAATGAACAACTCAGTCTGGCCGATATTGTCTTGGTGCCGGTGATCTACCGATGCTACGGGCTTGGTCTTGTTGCGCGCGACGACCCGTCTCTTGAAGCTGTGTCGCAGTGGTTTGATCGTGTGAGTGCAGAATCTGAATACAAGAAGTGGATGAGTGCTCCGCTGACCTGAGAAAGAGTGGGTTCGATTCCTGTGTCAACAGCTAAATGCTGGACTGAAAGATCATCCCGCCATGCTCTCGCAGCGCATGGAATTGGATCTGAGGCCAACGCTCCTGAACGACATCCAGTTCAGAGCGATGCGCAGTCAGCAATACCGGTGCGCCAATCACATCCTCCGCAGTGCGATGGGAATTTTCGTCCAGAAACTGTGCAAGTTTTTTGGGGTCCTCTGACGTGACCCAGCGGGCCACATTGAACCGAGACCCCAGAAGACGCACCTCGGCGTTGTATTCCGTTTTCAGGCGATGCGCCACCACTTCGAACTGAAGCTGCCCCACGGCGCCCAAGAGCATGGCTCCGCCCGCATGGGGCCGAAACACCTGGATGGCGCCCTCCTCTCCAAGCTGCATAAGGCCCTCACGCAGCTGCTTGTTACGCATCGGGTCTGCAGTTTCAACCATACGAAACATTTCGGGGGCAAAGAAAGGAAGCCCCTTAAACTGAAGCTTCTCGCCCTCTGAGAGCGTGTCACCCAGGCGAAGCACGCCGTGGTTGGGTAGGCCTATGATGTCGCCCGCAAAAGCTTCGTCCAAGATATCGCGCCGTTGTGAGAGAAATGACAACGCGTTGTTCGTGCGAATTTCCTTGCCGTTTCGGCTGATTTTCAGCCGCATACCCCGGTCAAAACGACCTGAACAAATTCTCAGAAAAGCCACGCGGTCACGATGCGCAGGATCCATATTGGCCTGAACTTTAAAGACGACCGCAGTGAACTTGTCTTCGCTTGGTTCCACCGTGCGTTCGACGGCCTGACGAGGGCCCGGCGCGGGTGAGAGTTCAGCCAGAGCATCCAGCACTTCCTGCACACCAAAATTATTGATGGCTGATCCGAAAAACACGGGGGACTGACGTCCAGCAAGAAACTCTTCCCGGTCAAAAGCTGGCATGGCGCCGGTGACAAGATCCACTTCCGAGAGCGCCTGGTCAAGGTCACCACCAAGCCGGCTCACCAGGTCAGGGTGATCAAGGGCCACCATCTCGTCCGCCGACGCCCCCACGCGGTCAGCACCTGGGCGGAAAAGCCGCATCTTTGACTGCGCAATATCAATCACACCGGCAAACGACTTGCCCATCCCCACGGGCCAGGTGAAGGGGACCACCGGGCGGTCGAGCGCCGCCTCGATCTCGTCCATGAGATCCAGCGGTTTTTTAACCTCTCGGTCGAGCTTATTCACAAAGGTGATGAGCGGCGTATTGCGCGCCCGGCAAACCTCGATCAGCCGGCGGGTCTGGGGTTCAATGCCGTTGGCGGCATCAATCACCATCAGGGCGGAGTCCACCGCCGTGAGCACCCGATAGGTGTCTTCAGAGAAATCTTGGTGGCCTGGAGTGTCAAGCAGATTGATGATGCAGCCTTTGTATTCCATCTGCATGACCGAACTGGCCACAGAAATACCACGCTGTTTTTCAATTTCCATCCAGTCGGAGGTGGCATGACGACTCGCCTTACGAGCCTTCACGCTGCCAGCGATCTGAATCGCACCCGCGTAGAGCAACAACTTTTCAGTCAGTGTTGTCTTGCCCGCGTCTGGGTGCGAAATAATTGCAAAACTTCTTCGGCGAGCGACCTCTTGGTCCCTCTGTGTATCTTCAGCCACAACCAACCCCGATCAAACGGAAACCGGGAGTTTACTGAATTCTGGGGCTGAGGCTTACGATTTGCAGGTCTTGATGCCAACTAGAGGCTAAACTGATGGCTTGTTTCGCGTAAAAAAGACACCGAGCAAGTTTCACACGATGACAACACCCTGGATTTCATTCGTCGCGGTTGGGCTTGGCGCAAGCCTTGGTGCAGTCGCTCGTTGGCAGCTGTCGGAGCGCCTGAATTCCAAGCTCTCAATCCTTCCGATGGGAACACTGCTTGCCAACTGGATTGGCGCATTCGCCATTGGGTTGGCAATCGCTTACCTAAGCGCGAACCCCAAGATCCCCGAAGCCTGGCGTTTGTTCCTGATCACCGGTCTTCTCGGCGGACTCACCACCTTTTCGGCGTTTTCAATGGAAATGGTTCAGTTGATTCAACATGGCCGCTGGGCGGCGTTATCGGTCGGTGTCACCGCCCATGTTCTGGGCTCCATCGTTTTAACGCTTGTGGGTATTGCGGTGTTTCACAGTCTTCGCTAAGCCATGAACCGACCGCCTTATTCGCCAAGAAGCAAACCCGCCAGGGCCACCTCATCAAGCCAAAGCCCCGCCCCCTCGGACGGTCGAATTCGTGTGTCAAAGCTCCTTGCCGACCAAGGGCTTTGCTCACGCCGAGAGGCTGACCAGTTCATTGAACAGGGGCTGGTGCTGGTTGATGGGGAAGTTGTCTCCGAGCTTGGCACCCGAGCCTTCCCCCATCAGCGAGTGGAGCTGACGGCCGGTGCGCAGAAACAACAGGCTTCTCGACTCACGGTGATTCTGAATAAGCCCATTGGGTATATTTCACACGAGGACGATGAGGGCCACTACACGCCCGCCGTGACCCTAGTGACACGAGAGAATCTCTGGCTACACCCATCGACCCAACAATCGATTGCAAAACTTCCACCACGGATCAATACGCGGGGTCTGGCCCCCGCGGGACGCTTGGATATTGATTCCACCGGCTTACTCGTACTAACCCAAGACGGCCGAATTGCCAGGCTTTTGATTGGTGAAGATTCTCCTATTGAGAAAGAATATCTGGTCAGGGTTTCAGGAACGCTGGATGCCCATGGCTTAAAACAGCTTCAACATGGCCTCGAATTAGACGGTCAGCCTCTGAAACCTGCGAAGGTGTCTTGGCAGAACGAAGATCAGCTTCGCTTTGTGCTGCGCGAGGGTAAGAAGCGCCAGATCCGTCGAATGTGCGAGCTCGTCGGGCTGAAGGTGATTGGCCTAAAGCGCATTCGAATTGGCCAGGTCGCTCTTGGCCAGCTGCCTGTCGGCAGCTGGCGGCCAATGAGCCCGCTCGAACGGTTCTAGCGGATCGCCTCAGGCCCCGAACCCCTCCTTAAACCTAGGCTTTAGGCCGCAAGGGCCAGGGCAGGCTCAGGGCTTCGAATCAGGTAATCAAAGGCACTCAATGCGGCCTTCGACCCTTCCCCGGCTGCAATAACGATCTGTTTGTACGGAACAGTGGTGACATCGCCAGCTGCAAAAACACCGGGCAGATTCGTGTGACATTTTTCATCAATCACGATTTCACCAAACCGATTCATCTCGACGGTTCCTGCAAGCCACTCGGTGTTGGGCACAAGACCAATCTGCACAAAGACACCTTCAAGCTCAATGGAACGAATGTCTTTTGTCGCACGGTCCTGAACCTGGATGCCATTCACCTTCGATCCATCACCCAGAATTTCCAGGGTCTGGGTGTTGGTCAAGATCGTGACATTCGGCAGGCTTTTTAATTTGCTGACCAACACCGCATCAGCCTTCATCTGCTCTGCAAACTCAATCAAGGTGACATGGGCCACGACGCCCGCCAGGTCAATGGCGGCCTCGACACCGGAATTCCCGCCGCCAATCACCGCCGTTCGCTTACCCTTAAAAAGGGGGCCATCACAATGGGGACAATAGGCCACACCTTTGTTTTTGTATTGCTGCTCTCCGGGAACATTCACATTTCTCCAGCGAGCACCCGTGGTGATAATCACGCTGCGCGCAGCAAGCTGTGCACCGTTGTTGAGCTCTACATGGATCAGCGCACCCGGCTCCGTGGCGGGAATCAGACGCTTGGCGCGCTGAAGTGACATGACATCCACCTCATAGGCTCGAACATGAGCCTCAAGAGCTGCGGAGAACTTTGGGCCATTGGTTTCCAACACCGAGATGTAATTCTCAATCCCAATTGTGTCGTTGGTCTGACCGCCCATGCGCTCTGCCGCAATGCCGGTTCGAATTCCTTTACGAGCCGCATAGACCGCTGCGGCTGAGCCCGCAGGACCTCCGCCAATGACCAAAACATCGAAGGGGTCTTTCTCATTGATTCGATCCGCATCACGAGCAGCCGACCCGCTGTCGAGCTTGGCCAGAATCTCTTCCAGGGACATCCGTCCCGACCCAAACATCTCGCCGTTCAGAAAAACCATCGGTACCGCCATAATCTGACGGGCATTGACTTCGTCTTGATACAGCGCGCCGTCAATAATTGTGGTTTCGACTCCGGGGTTGAGGACCGCCATCAGACTCGCCGCCTGGACAACATCGGGGCAGTTGTGACAGCTCAAAGACATGAACACCTCAAACCGAAACGAACCCGATAGGCTTCGGACCTGCTCCAACACAGACGCCTCCACCTTGGGCGGATGTCCTCCCGCCCACAGCAGGGCCAGCACCAACGAGGTGAACTCGTGCCCAAGCGGCACGGCAGCAAACCGAAGCGACATGGACGTGCCAACCCGCTGAATTCGGAACGAAGGCTTACGGGCATCATCTCCGTCAAAACGCACACGGAGTTTGTCGGACATCGTCTGAAGAGTCTCCAGCAGCTCACGCATATCGCGAGCCCCTTGAGAGGCGTCAAGCGAGGCCTCAATCTCGATGGGCAATGTCAAGCGTTGTAGATAACCGCCAAGCTGGGTCTTAAGTTCTTGGGTAAGCACGTCAAAGCTCCTTCAATTAGATCTTGCCAACGAGGTCAAGCGAGGGGGCAAGCGTGTCTGCGCCAGGCGTCCATTTGGCGGGGCAGACCTCGCCCGGATGAGAAGCCACGTATTGAGCGGCCTGAACCTTACGCAAAAGTTCGTTGGCATCTCGACCAATGCCGTTGTCATGAATTTCACAGAGCTTGATCTGACCTTCGGGGTTGATCACAAAGGTTCCGCGCAGTGCCAGGCCCTCGTCTTCAATCATCACGCCGAAATTACGGGTGATGGCCCCGGTGGGGTCGCCAATCATGGGGTAACGAATTTTGTTGATCGTTTCGGACGAATCGTGCCAAGCCTTGTGGGTGAAGTGGGTGTCCGTGGATACGCCGTAAATCTCGACACCCAGCGCCTTGAAGGTGTCGTAGTGATCCGCCAGATCGCCGAGCTCGGTGGGGCAGACGAAGGTGAAATCGGCGGGGTAAAAAAACACGACGGACCACTTGCCCTTCAATGATTCCTGAGTCACGGGTACAAACTTGCCGTTGTGGTAGGCGGTGGCAGA
>JBBAQV010000035.1:0-2600 GCA_040400125.1 Burkholderiaceae bacterium | reverse complement strand
CGGGCAAGAACCATCGATTTCGCATTGATTGCCCTTCCGTATGACACCGAAGGCCTGCAGGTTCGCCCCCTCTTCGATGACGAATTCTGGCTTGCCGCGCTGCCGGACGATCCGGCGGTTCAGGGTAAGCGCATTCATCTGCCCGCGAAGGTGGCGGAACGTTTGCTTCTGCTTGAGGAAGGGCACTGTCTTCGCGAGCACAGCCTTCAGGCTTGCCGTCGGACCGAAGCCGCCAGTGTGGATGGCATCGAGGCCACCAGTCTGCTCACCCTAATTCAAATGGTCGAATCCGGGATGGGTATCGCCCTCATCCCCGAGATGGCCATTCGGTCCGGCTTGTTAGTGCCCACCGCGCTGACCGCGCGCCCGCTTGACGCCCCCGCACCGAAACGAGTCATCGCCCTGGTGACGCGTCACACCACGCCACTCGAACGTGAGTTCTCAATTCTTGCTGACCGCATGAAACAACAGGTTCAGAGTTCCCAACAGGCCATCATGAACACCACCCGTCGTCAGAAAAGGGCGTCTCGCTAATGGCTTGGGCGATCGGTTGCTTCGCCTGAAGACGTCATGCTTTGATTCGCAGAGGGCGATGGAGCCAGGCCTCCTCGCTGGCTTCGATGCCGATGAAGAATAAGCCAAAGCCCTGAGCCAACAATCACGGCCATTCCAACCAGGGCAAGGAAATCGGGGAACTGGGCGAACATGACCCAGCCAAAACCAATGGCCCAGATCATCTGCAGGTAAACAAACGGAGTTAACGTGGAAGGCGATGCCCGATAAAACGCCAAGACAAACAACAGATGTCCAACACCGCCCAAGACACCAACACTGCCCAGCATCCCAATTGTCGACCACGATAGGTTTTGGTCAAAACCCACGATAAGAATCCATACGGTTGAAACAAACATTCCCACCAGGCCACTGTAAAAAAAGGTGGTGAAGGGATGGTCGTCGGTAAGCTTGCGGGTCAGGAGCTGATAAATGGCATTGGTGAAGGCCATCATGCCCACCAGGATTGCTGCCGGGTGAAAGACCTCCGTGCCGGGACGAACAATCAAGAGAATTCCTGAAAACCCAATGGCGGCGACCCACCAGTCGCTTTTGGCAACCCGCTCGCCAAGGATCGACGCCGAGAGCACGGCCACCCAGATCGGTGCGGTAAAGGAGATGGCCGAAGCCTCGGCAAGAGGCAGCCATTGAATACCGCCAAAAAAGAAAATACTGGTCAAGCCCAACAGCACCGAGCGGGTCAGCTGAATCTTCGGCTTGGTGGTGACCCAAAATCGGGGCCCGGCGAAGTAATAGGAAAGGGGTAGGGAAATGGCCACTTGTCCAAGATAACGTGCCCAGATCAAGAGCAGCAGGCTGACCTCGGACATCAGTAGTTTCCCCACTGCGTCGAGTGTACTGAGGCACACTCCGCCTAGAACAAACAACGCAAGCGCAATTTGCATGACGCAACCTGTCCTTAACAAAACGGATCTGATCTTACTCGCTCTTTTGACTCTCTTTTGGGGGGTCAACTGGCCGATCATGAAGTTCGCCATCCTCGACTATCCGCCATTGACCTTCCGCGGGCTTTCCATGTCGATCGGGGTGCTCGCCATCGGCGCCTATGTGATGCTTGTGGGCGACACCCTGGCCGTGCCTCGCCACGAACGCAAGCGAGTTATTCAGCTGGCGATCGGCAACATGCTGATCTGGCATCTCTTTGTCATCTATGCCTTAAAGTTTCTGACTTCGGGTCGAGCCGCGATCATCGGCTACACCATGCCGGTCTGGGCGCTCTTGGCGAGCGTCTTTTTCTTCAAGGGAAGCTTCACCTGGCAAGGCAGCCTTGGTGTTGCCTTGGCCCTTGGCGCCACGCTCTTGCTCACGATTGAAGAGTTCAGTTCGCTCATGGGCCAGCCCATTGGCCTCATCTTGATGCTGATTGCTGCCATGGGATGGGGCATCGGCACCGCCATGATGAATCACCTCAAGGTGGGTATCTCCAATGCGGCACTCACCTTTTGGGCCATGCTGATCACCTGTCATTTCATCGCGATTGGCTCCTTCGTGCTGGAGCGTGACCAATGGAAGATGCCCAACGCAGAAGTCTGGGCCGCCATTCTTTTCAATGCCTTCGTGGTGTTTGGCTTTTGCCACATTGTCTGGTTCCGACTGGCACGCAAGCTCCCTCCGATCGCCAGCAGCCTGTCGATCATGTTGATCCCCGCACTGGGAGTGTTCAGTGGCGCATGGTGGCTCAATGAATCTGTGGGCCCCTATGACTTCGGGGCCCTGATTCTGATTCTTCTGTCGATGGCCGCCGTTTTGCTTCCGAAGAAAGACACTCCCAAAAGTTAGGCGGTGCTCGGTTCGCGTGTGTATGGTCTCGCGCAAAAGACGTTCTCACTAGGCCTCGCTTGAAAAACTACATTTATATATACTTGTTATATTTACTTTGTAAAAATAACAGGCATGCCTCGTATCCTTATTGTCGAAGACGACCCCTTCGCGGGCCCAGCCTTAAGGGAAATTGTGGAATCCCTTGGGTTTGAAGCTGATCTTGCCACCACGCGCATCGATGCCTTGGCCATGCTGGACGGCGACCC
>JBBAQV010000034.1:5654-10337 GCA_040400125.1 Burkholderiaceae bacterium | reverse complement strand
CAGGTTTTCCACTCGCTCTCGACCTTCTTTTTCAGCCTGGTAATGCGCCACCAGGCCAGACTTTTCAATCACCATCCCCACCAGTTCATCAAGCCTAGCGTTCTGGCCCTCAAAGCGCATGGATTCGATAAGCCGCGTGAACGATGACAGTACCGTGCCCGCTTTCCCTTCAAGGAATGGAACCGCCGAATAGAGGCTGATCTTCGCCTGTGCGGCTTTGTCCTGCAGTGCCTCGATACTTCGCGCACCAATGCCACGGGTGGGGAAATTCACCACCCGCAGAAAGGAAGTGTCGTCGTGTGGGTTTTCCATCAGACGAAGATAGGCCAAGGCATGCTTCACCTCAGCACGTTCAAAAAACCGCAGACCGCCAAACACACGGTAAGGAATGCCCGCATTAAATAGGCCGTGTTCAATCACCCGTGACTGGGCGTTGCTGCGATAAAGAATGGCCATCTCACTGCGAGACATGCCCTGCCCGATCAGATCTTTAATTTCATCAATGAGCCACTGCGCCTCAAGGCCATCGCTTGCCGCCTCCAGCACCCGCAGTTGCTCGCCCTCGCCCGCGTCCGTCCAGAGGTTTTTGCCAAGACGCTGGGCGTTGTTGCGAATCATGGCGTTGGCGGCATCAAGAATATGCCCGCAGGAACGATAGTTCTGCTCAAGCTTGATCAGGTTGGCCACACGAAATTCCCGCTCGAAGTGCTGCATGTTGGCCACGTCGGCACCACGAAACGCATAGATGGACTGGTCGTCGTCACCCACCGCAAACACAGCCGTTGATGCCCCCGAGAGCTGCTTGATCCATTCGTACTGCAGCGGGTTGGTATCTTGAAACTCGTCAATCAGAACATGACGAAACCGCATGCGGTAATGATCACGAAGGCTGGTGTTGCGTTTTAAGAGCTCAACCGAACGCAGCAAGAGCTCGCCGAAATCCACCACACCCTCCCGCTGACACTGCTCGTCATAGGCCTGGTAGAACTCGATGAAGCGTTTGTTGTAGCCGTCCGAGTCGTCAATATCCACCGCACGCAGGCCCTGCTCTTTGGCGCCATTGATAAACGACTGAAGCTGGCGGGGTGGGTATTTTTCATCGTCCCAGTTCAGAATTTTCAAAAGACGCTTGACTGCCGAGAGCTGGTCCTGGCTGTCAAGAATCTGGAAGGTGGCGGGCAGCCCCGCATCGCGGTGATGGGCCCGCAAGAGCCGGTTGCACAGCCCGTGAAAGGTGCCAATCCACATGCCGCGAACATTCACGGGCAAAAGCGCTGAGAGCCGGCCAAGCATCTCCTTGGCGGCTTTGTTGGTGAAGGTCACCGCCAAAATGCCCTGGGGGCTGACCTGCCCCGTGGAAACCAGCCAGGCGATTCGGGTGGTCAACACCCTGGTTTTGCCGCTTCCGGCGCCCGCCAGAATCAGTGCGGACTCGGCGGGCAACGTGACCGCTGCACGCTGTTCGGGGTTCAAACGTTCTAAGAGATCGGCCATGGTGACATTCTAAGTCGGAGGGCTTTGCGCTTTCCGGATTCACCGGCTCATGCGGGTCCGCGGCTTGATAAACTTACGGTCGACCTTGGCCCGAAGGCCACGACCTCACCACGAGAGCACGCTCCAACAATGTCATCTTCTTTCGGCGCTAACGCCAAGCAAGCATCCCATCTTCCAGCCTACCAGCCCAAGGCACTTGAAACGGCCGCACAGAACCATTGGCGGCAGAGCCAGGCCTACCTGGCCAAGGAACACGACCCCCGCTATCCCAAAGGAAAGTTCTACGCCTGTTCCATGCTGCCTTACCCTTCAGGCAAGCTACACATGGGCCATGTACGCAACTACACCATCAACGACGTGATGGCGCGAAGCCTGCGCATGCAGGGCTACAACGTGCTCATGCCCATGGGCTGGGATGCCTTCGGCCTGCCGGCTGAAAACGCCGCCATGGCCAACCGGGTTGCGCCCGCACAATGGACCTACGACAACATCGCCTACATGAAGTCGCAGATGGAATCGATGGGGCTTGCCATCGATTGGTCACGTGAAATTGCCACCTGCTCGCCAGACTACTACCGATGGAATCAGTGGCTCTTTTTGAAGATGCGTGAACAAGGCATCGCCTACCTCAAGACCGGCACCGTCAACTGGGATCCCATCGACCAGACCGTACTGGCCAATGAACAGGTGGTGGATGGGCGCGGCTGGCGAAGTGGCGCGGTGGTGGAAAAGCGCGAGATCCCCATGTATTACCTGGGCATCACCCGTTACGCCAATGAACTCATTGCCGACCTTGATGCGCTGGGCTGGCCCGAGCGGGTCAAGACCATGCAGGAAAACTGGATCGGGAAATCGGTTGGCGTGCGGTTTGCCTTTCCTCACGCCATTCAAGATGCCAAAGGTGAGCTGATCAACGACGGCAAGATGCATGTCTTCACCACACGCGCCGACACCATCATGGGCGTGACCTTTGTTGCCGTGGCTCCCGAACACCCAATCGCGAGCACCGCAGCCGTGAACAACCCCAAACTTGCTGCATTCATCGAAGAATGCAAAGCCGGAGGCGTTGCCGAAGCGGACCTCGCCACCCGTGACAAAGAAGGCATGCCCACGGGTCTGTCAGTCATTCATCCGTTCACCCAAGAGCAGGTGCCTGTCTGGGTGGGCAACTACGTCCTGATGAGCTATGGCGACGGCGCCGTGATGGGTGTACCGGCCCATGACGAACGCGACTTCGCATTCGCCATCAAATACAAGCTGCCCATCAAGCAGGTGATCGCGCGGCCGCAAGGATCATCCCCTGCAGAAAATGCCGACACAGCGTTCGATTCGCTGAACTGGCAGGCCTGGTATGCCGACAAAACCAACACCGTATGCGTGAACTCCGGGAAGTACGACAACCTCAGTCATCTTGATGCGGTGAACGCTGTTGCCCATGACCTGGCCGCCATGGGCCTTGGCGAAAAGAAAGAACAGTTCCGTCTTCGCGACTGGGGAATTTCCAGGCAGCGTTACTGGGGAACACCCATTCCCATCATCCACTGCCCAAGCTGTGGCGAAGTTCCCGTGCCCGAAAAAGATCTTCCCGTGGTGCTTCCCGAAGACCTGGTGCCCGACGGAAGTGGCAACCCCTTGGCCAAAGACGAACGCTTCCTGAAGGTGGACTGCCCAAGCTGCGGAAAACCCGCTCGTCGCGAGACCGACACGATGGACACCTTCATCGATTCCAGCTGGTACTACATGCGCTACTGCTCAAGCGATGCCTCAGGCGCCATGGTGGATGCCCGCAACGACTACTGGATGCCGATGGACCAGTACATCGGCGGTATTGAGCATGCTGTGCTGCATCTGCTGTACGCAAGGTTCTGGACGAAGGTGATGCGAGACCTCGGTCTGGTGTCTTTTCGCGAGCCGTTCTCCAATCTCTTGACCCAGGGCATGGTGCTTAACGAAACCTATTGGCGCGACGACGGCTCGGGGAGAAAGCAGTGGTTTAATCCCGCCGACGTCGAAGTCCGATTCGACGATAAAGGCCGCCCAGTCAGCGCTGTGCTCACCAGCGATGGCCAGCCAGTGACGATGGGTGGCACCGAAAAAATGTCGAAGTCGAAAAACAATGGCATCGATCCACAGGCACTGATTGACCGCTACGGCGCCGACACGGCAAGGCTATTCACCATGTTTGCCTCGCCACCCGAACAGACGCTTGAGTGGTCAGAGTCCGGCGTAGAAGGCGCTTATCGTTTTCTGCGCAGGCTTTGGAATTTCGCGCAATCGGTTCGGCCTCAACTGGATCTGCAGATGCCCATCCAGTCAGCCGACGCGGCAAAGCGGCTGGCAAGCCTGCAACAAAAAGAAGCCAAGGACCTTCGCCGAGACATGCACGGCCTGCTGAAGCAGGCCGACTACGACATGCAGCGTCAGCAGTACAACACGGTGGTGTCGGCCAGCATGAAGATGCTCAACACCCTTGAGGAAGCCTCGAAACTTGAAGGTAGCGATGATCTCCATCAGGCGTTGACCGAGGGGCTTTCGATCCTGCTTCGGGTGATGTATCCGGTGGTTCCCCATCTTGGCTGGACCTTATGGCGTGAACTGGGCTTTGAGTCTCAGCACGGCGAGATTCTGAATGTGGCGTGGCCAGAGGTCGACGATACCGCCCTGGTCCGTGATTCGATTGAACTCGTGCTGCAGATCAACGGCAAAGTCCGGGGAAGCGTTTCTGTGGCAAGCCAAGCGGATGCATCCGCCATCGAGGCCGCTGCCTTGGCGACCGAAGCCTTTGTTAAATTTGCCGAAGGAAAACCCCCGAAAAAGGTTGTGGTGGTTCCTGGCAGACTCGTCAATATTGTGGTCTGATCGCGTAAGGAGAACTCTCACCATGAACCCAGTGTCCAATCTTCGCCGAAACACCGCCATTGCGCTTGTGTTGGGCCTCACGGCAGCGCTTGTCACCGGCTGCGGCTTCACCATGCGCAGCAAGGAAATTCCATTCCCATTTAAATCCATTCTTATTCAAGGTGATGGCCAGGTGGCCAAGGAAGTTCGCCAGATCATGCTCGATCAGCCCGAGGTGAAAGTGGTCGACAAAACCATTCAGGGCGAAGTCATCCTGAACGTGATGACCGAACGGATGGAGCGCAATGTGGTGGCCTTCAATAGCGCCGGCCGGCCTCGGGAAATTCAGCT
>JBBAQV010000034.1:0-5554 GCA_040400125.1 Burkholderiaceae bacterium | reverse complement strand
AGCTGGGTGGCCGCCAGCGGAACAGGCTCACTCTTTTCTGATCAACGGCTGATGGATCTTCGCCTCACCACGGGCAAGCCCGGCCTTGAGGGCAGCAAATGCATTCAGGCCTGGTGTGCCAACCCTCCCGCCGATGTCACCCTTCTCGTGAGCCTTCCCCGTGCCGACAAAGCCATGCTGGGAAGCGCCTGGTTTCTTGCGCTCGACCGCGCGGGCGTGGTGGTGATTGTTCCGGAACTCTTTCGATCCGACCTTCCCGCCTGGATTAGTCAGCGGCTTCGCATGCATGGGCTGTCGGCCACGCCCAACGCCATCAGCTGGCTTGCGGATCAATGCGAAGGCAACCTGATTGCGGCACACCAGGAAATTCTTAAGCTGGCCCTTCACCATCAACATCAGGACCGTCCGCTCGATGTCGATGATCTTCTTGATCAGGTGGCCGATGTCGCCCGCTTCAGCCCCTTCGCCCTGGGCGAGGCGCTTGTGGGCGGGGACGCCGCGCGGGCCATCCGAATTCTTCGTGGCCTGAAGGCCGAAGCAGGCCCCATTCCCCTGGTGCTCTGGTCGGTGACCGAGGACCTGCGAATGCTGGCGAAGACCCAAACGCTTATGGCGGCGGGCCGCTCTGCGGAGGCCGCACTGCGTGAAGCTCGCATCCCCAAGCATCGCGAACGACTCATCGCCAGCGCATGCCGAAAGATCCATGCCGCAAAAACCTGGCGGGCACTGCGCCAGGCAGCAGAGGTCGATACAATCGTGAAAGGGCTTAAAGCCGACGACCCTTGGGTCGCGCTTGAGCGCATGGCACTCGATCTCGCCTAATCGCGTCTGGGGTGCCCTCACCCATTTCATGCGAAGAAGACCATGACGGATCAAGCCACAACGGTTCAAGAGCAGATGACCCAGCTGGGCCAGCAGGCAAGACTGGCCAGCCGACAGATGGCCGCCGCCAGCACCGCTCAGAAAAATCAGTGCCTGGAAAAACTTGGCCGTCTGATTGATCAACATCGCGATATGCTGAAAGCAGCCAACGCCAACGACCTTGCTCGGGCCAAGGCAGCCGGTCATGATGCCGCCTTCATTGACCGGCTCACCCTTTCCGACAAAGCCATCGCCACCATGATCGAGGGCGTTCATCAGATCGCCGCGCTCACCGACCCCATCGGCGAGGTCACTCACCTTCGCAAACAGCCCACGGGGATTTCTGTGGGGCATATGCGGGTGCCGCTGGGCGTGATCGGCATCATTTATGAATCCCGCCCCAATGTCACCATTGATGCGGCCGCACTTTGCATCAAGGCGGGCAATGCCACAGTGCTTCGCGGTGGGTCTGAGGCCATCGAGAGCAATCGCGCGCTTGCGGGCCTCATCAGCCAGGCCCTTCAAGAGGCGGGGCTTCCCGCCACGGGCGTGCAGGTGGTTCCCACCACGGATCGTCAAGCGGTTTCGGCCATGATCACCATGCCGCAGTTCATCGATGTGATTGTTCCTCGCGGAGGGAAGTCACTCATTGAACGCATCATGCAAGAGGCCAAGGTTCCAGTGATCAAGCACCTGGACGGCATCTGCCATGTCTACATCGATGACCAGGCAGATCTTGACAAGGCCGTGCGCATCGCCGACAACGCCAAGACCCATCGCTATGGCACCTGCAACACCATGGAGACCCTGCTGATTGCCAACGCCATAGCCGCCAGGGTGCTGCCGCCATTGGTAGCGATCTATCAACAAAAAGGTGTTGAACTTCGAGTCTGCGCGGAAACGCGCAAGGCTCTTGCTGAACTTGGGCTGGATTCACCGGCCATCAAAAATGCAAGCGAAGAAGACTGGCACACGGAATATCTGGCCCCCATTCTTTCGGTGAAGCTCGTGCCCGACATGGCCGCCGCGATTGATCACATCAACCACTATGGGTCTCACCACACGGATGCCATCGTGACGGAGCACCATTCGAAAGCCATGCAGTTTCTGCGCGACGTGGACTCGGCCTCGGTGATGGTGAATGCCTCCACCCGATTCGCCGACGGTTTTGAATATGGCCTTGGTGCCGAAATTGGCATCAGCAATGACAGGATTCATGCCCGTGGGCCGGTGGGGCTTGAAGGCCTGACCACCTACAAATGGGTGGTCCTGGGCCAGGGCGAGGTTCGCCAGTGATTCGTAATTCCCTGATCGCGCTGGCGATCATGCTGGGCCTGATGGCTCTGGACCCAAAAACCACCTACGCCTGGTGGAAATCGTTTCACATCATCATGATGACCAGCTGGTTCGCCGGCCTTTTTTATCTTCCACGCATTTTTGTCAATCTGGCCATGGTGCCCCAAGGCCATGGCGAAGCAAGCCGTGCGGAATACGACCGGCTCATGCTGATGGCCAATAAACTCTTGCGGTTCATGACGCCCCTGGCCGTGCTGACCCTGGCCTCGGGAGGCTGGCTCTGGCTGGGCTACGGGGTGAGCGGCGGATGGATGCATGCGAAGCTTTTCGCGGTCGTTCTGCTGGTGATCTATCACGGCCTGTGCATTCGTCATCTTGCTGGTTTTGGCCAGGGCCATTCCGCACATTCCCACATCTGGTATCGATGGTTCAATGAAGTTCCCGTGCTGCTGCTGATCGCTGTGGTGATCATGGTGGTCGTGAAGCCTTTTTAAGTGGCCAATCCTAAATCCAGTTCCCGACTGCGAGGTTTCGCCGTCTGCCCCACCGGGCTTGAAGAGGTCTTGCATCAAGAGCTCGCGGGCATGGCGGGTTTTCAAGAAGTTGTGCAGGGCCGAGGTGGCGTTCGCTTCACGGCTTCGGCCGAAGCCATTGCACGAGCGAACCTCTGGGCACGCATTCCCACAAGGCTTTTGGTGGAGGCCGGTCGCGGCACACTCACCAAGACCGACGACATCCGCATCATCGCCAACAAAATTCAATGGGAACACTGGTTCACCTTTCGTCAGACACTGCGTATTGATCTTGCTGTGGGCCGCGAGCCCAAGCTTGAACAGCCCGTGGCCCGCAACTTCGCCACACTGCTGATCAAAGACGGCATCTGCGATCGTTTTCGCACCACCCGCGGTGAGCGGCCTTCGATTGACACCACCTTTCCTGACATTCGAGTCTGGTCCTACATCGATCAGAACGAACTCACCATCTACCTGGACTCCTCGGGCGAGCCCCTATTTAAGCGCGGCTGGCGTCAGGCCAAGGGAGAGGCGCCACTGCGTGAAAACCTTGCGGCAGCCCTGGTGGCCATGACCCAATGGGATTTGAAGTCGCCTGTGATGGACCCCTTTTGCGGCAGCGGCACGCTGTTGATCGAGGCCATGCAGCGGGCTCTCGGCCTGCCTCCGGGCTATGCACCCCATTCCCCCCGTGAATTTGCCGCCGAACGTTTCCACGCTGAATCACCCATGGGCCAGGTCAACTGGCGTGCACTGCGCGCCGAGGCCAAGGCTGCGATTGACCGTGCCAACGAAGGACTGCGCAAGCAGGCGATCTCGCCCGGCAGTGGCATCAGTCTGCCACCCATGATGGGCAGCGACCGCGACGCAAGAATGATCGAGATTGCCCGCAGCAATGCCGAACGTGCACTGCCAGCCCTTGCAGCCCAGTCCATTCAGTGGAAAGTCTGTCCCATGAATGCGGTCACCGCCATCGCTGATCACGGGCTTCTGATCTGCAACCCGCCGTATGGAAAACGGCTGGAACAAAGTGCGCAGAGTGTGGACGACAACATGGACACCGATTTCGAACGCTCCATTGCTGAAACCCTGAAGCGACAGTTCGCAGGCTGGCAGGCCTGGATTCTTACCGACGATCTGAAGCTTGAACGCAGCATGCGCTTAAAGGCTTCACGCCGCGTGCCCGTGTTTAATGGCGACATTGAATGCCGTTGGATGCGTTTTGATATGGTGGCGGGGTCCATGCGCGAAAAACATTCAGGCTCACGGTTTTCACAGAACCTTCAAGGGGTGCGTGCACGCATTGCGCGGGCCTGCGCCGAGCATGAGCAGCCGCTGTCACGCATCAAACTTTTAGCTGTCAGTAAAACCTTCGCCGCCGATGTGGTGGAGACCGCAGTTCAGGCCGGTGTGACCGACCTGGGCGAAAACTATGTCCAGGAGGGTGTGGAAAAAATTCTTGCGCTGGGCCCTTATCGCGAAAAGCTTCAGTGGCATTTCATCGGCCCTTTACAGAGCAATAAAACCCGAGACGTGGCCGAACACTTCGACTGGATGCACACGGTGGATCGCCTTCGAATTGCGGAGCGGCTTTCCCTTCAGCGCCCCGAATCCATGAAGCCCTTGCAGGTCTGCGTGCAGGTGAATGTCAGCGGGGAGGATTCTAAAAGCGGGGTGCACCCTGAAGAGGCCGCCGCACTGGCGCTTCAGGTGGCGGCACTTCCAAGACTGGTTTTGCGGGGGCTGATGTCCATCCCCGAGCCCACGGAGGACGTGGGTGTGCAACGCGCCCAGTTTCGCGCGCTGGCTCAGCTTTTCAAAACGATCAAAAGCGAGCTCCCGGAATCACACCGGGAGGCATTCGATACGCTTTCGATGGGGATGTCGGCAGACCTTGAATCAGCGATTGCTGAATCGATTCCAGAAGCCAACACGATGGTGAGAATTGGTTCCGCCCTGTTCGGAGAGCGGGCCAAGAAAACCGAAACGACTTAATTAGCGGGCAGCAACGGCCTTGACGGCAGCCGCAAGACGGCTCTTGTGGCGGGCAGCCTTGTTCTTGTGAACAATTTTCTTATCCGCAATTTTGTCGATGGTGCTGGTGGCCGCGCGAAAGGCGTCGGCAGCAGCCTTGGAGTCACCCAGTGCAACGGCTTTGCGAACCGATTTCACCGCAGTGCGGTAGGCGGAGCGAAGGCCTGCATTCAGCAAGCGGCGGTCGGCGGCTTGGCGGGCACTTTTACGGGCGGAGGCGGAATTGGCCATGGATCTGAACTTCCTTCTTAAGAATTCGGGGAAAAGCCCTAAACTATAGCGCCGATCATGAATCTGCTCAAGACCGCCGCCACAATTAGTGGGCTGACCCTTCTGTCCCGAATAACGGGGCTGGCCCGCGAGACCCTGACTGCCGCCTATTTTGGCGCGGGAAGCCAGACGGACGCCTTTTTCGTGGCCTTTCGGCTGCCCAATCTTCTGCGCCGACTGTTTGCCGAGGGCGCCTTTTCCCAGGCCTTTGTGCCGGTTCTGGGCCAGATCAAGGCCCAGCAGGGCGAAGCCGCGGCCGTGCGGCTGGCCCGCCATGCGGCGCTGCTGCTCACCACCGTCCTAACCCTGGTCACGCTTGCGGCCATCGTCGCTGCCCCCGCCCTGGTCTGGCTGATGAGCGGCGGCTTTGGTGGTCAACGCGAGACCTTTGACCTTGCGGTGCTGCTCACCCGCTGGATGTTCCCCTACATTGTCATGATCTCGCTGGTGGCCCTGGCGTCTGGCTTGCTTAACACCTGGTCTGAATTCAAAGCCCCCGCCTTTGCGCCCGTGCTTTTGAATCTGTCGTTTATTGGCTGCGCGGTGCTGCTCTCGCCCCTTCTTGAAGAACCCATCTGGGC
>JBBAQV010000033.1:9011-10407 GCA_040400125.1 Burkholderiaceae bacterium | reverse complement strand
AATTGAAATCATCAGCATGGACTCTGCCCTGGTCTATCGCTCGATGGATATTGGCACCGCCAAGCCCACTGCCTTTGAACGCCGTCAGGTGCGACACCATCTTATTGACATCCTGGACCCGAGCGAATCGTATTCCGCAGCACGATTTGTGAACGACGCCGTTCAATCCGCCCGAGAAATTACGGGTCGGGGCGGAATTCCTTTGCTGGTTGGCGGAACGATGCTTTATTTCAAAGCCTATTGCGAAGGTCTTGATGACCTTCCCAGCGCGCCACTTGCGATTCGTCAGGCGGTGAACAAGGACGCTGAAATGCTGGGTTGGCCAGCCATGCATGCCAGACTTTCCAAGATTGACCCGATGACAGCGGCAAGGCTTGCGCCCAGCGACGCGCAGCGGATCTCTCGGGCCCTTGAGGTTTTTGAATTCACCGGTAAAACCATGTCGGCCCTGATTGCGGAAAGCGGGCCAAGACAGACCAGCGTCAATGGTGCGCGGCCTGCTCTGGAAACCGTTGCCCTGCTGCCCCAAGACCGAAGCCTCCTGCACAAGAGAATCGAAGAGCGCTTCAAGATGATGGTGAGCCAAGGACTTTTAGACGAAGTGAAGGCATTGATGAAGCGCGGTGACCTCACACCAGAGCTTCCCAGCATGCGCTGCGTGGGGTATCGACAGGCCTGGGAACACCTTGAAGGCAAGACCAGCATGGATGAATTCATGGCCGCGGGCATCGCCGCAACACGTCAGCTTGCGAAACGACAGATCACCTGGTTACGAAGCTTTCAAGGTTTGCATTGCATTGACCCGTTGGTTCAGACACCGAAGCTCTCCGAGCTTTTTTCTCAGCTGAGCTAAACGACGATCAACTGAGCTGAACCTATTGGGTCAGCTGATAACCGTCTGCGCCTCTTGCCCCTGCCGACGACGAATCTCACCAATGCGATAAACCACCTCGCCCTGGGTGGTGAGATGGGCAGCAACCTCTTCGGCTTCGCTGGGCTTGACCACCACCACCATGCCAATGCCGCAGTTAAACACCCGATGCATCTCATCTTCTGGAATGGCGCCTTGGGATTGAATCCAGTTCATCACAGCAGGCCTTGTCCAGCTTGACGAATTGATGGCTGCAGTCATGGAATCAGGAAGAATGCGCGGCACATTCCCAACCAGACCGCCACCCGTAATGTGGGCCATTGCTTTGATTCCGTCACGATGCTTCGAGAGCGCCGAAAGCATCGAACGCACGTAAAGCTTGGTGGGTGCCATCACGAGATCGGCAAGAGATTGCTGGCTGCCCGGAATCGACACCTTGGCCAGGGCCTCGGGGGTGCATGCACCGCAGGCACGCTCCAGAACTTTTCGAACCAGGGAATAGCCATTGCTGTGAAAGCCACTGGA
>JBBAQV010000033.1:5032-8911 GCA_040400125.1 Burkholderiaceae bacterium | reverse complement strand
TCCAGAAAAAAGAGGGGTTCGGCCCCTTGCACCAGAATGTCATTCACACTCATGGCCACCAGATCGATGCCCACGGTGTCATGTCGGTCAAGGGAAAAGGCAAGCTTAAGCTTCGTGCCCACGCCATCGGTGCCCGAGACCAGCACCGGCTCCTGGTAGCGCTTGGGAACCTCGAATAGGGCACCAAAGCCGCCAATTCCTCCAAGAACCTCTGGGCGCATCGTTCTTTTTGCCAAAGGCTTGATACGATCGACCAAAGCATCGCCTGCATCAATGTCGACACCCGCCTCACGGTAGGTCATCGGGGTGGCTGCAACGGGAGGCTTTTGTGAATTCATGGCGGATTTCTCGTGAAAACCGCTATTTTAGGGAAGTTATGGGCCAAACGCGCCCCCAATGATCACCATGCAACTGGCCTTAAACCTGATCGACCCCCCAAGCCCGCGGCTCGACAATGGCGTCGAAGGTCGAAACCAGGCTGCGCTTGCAGCCTTTGCTGGGCTTGTCGCGGCCGATCGCCCTCGGCACTACGCCACCATGGTCCTGTGGGGGGCGCCGGGATCAGGCAAAAGCTTCTGGCTGCATGCCTGGGGCCATGCACTCGGCGAAAGGGCCACGGTCCTGTCTTGCGCCGGCGACCTTCATGCCGAACGTGACGAGGCGATCGCCAGCGCCATGGATGCGGCCGTGCGGGCCTTGCATGACGCCCATGACCCGGTCAGCGGCCAAAGCGCGATGCCCACCTCGTTGGCTTCAGCCGTTTGGCTTTTGGACGATATTGATCGGGCGGGGCCCAAAACCGTCGAGGCACTGTTTCGACTTTACAATGCGGCTCGAGAGTCGGAGTGTGTGGTGATCGCGTCGGCTCAGTCTGCACCGATGCGGCTCAATCTGCGAGATGACCTTCGAACCCGGCTGGGCCAGGGGCTGATTTTTGAGCTGCATGAGCTGAATGACGAAGAAAAACGAATAGCCCTGAAAGAGCGGGCGGAACATCTCACACTACCCATTACCGATGAATTCATTCACTACATGCTCACCCATCTTCCACGAGACCTTGGCCGGCTTGCCGCGATCTTGGATGCATTCAATGAATACGCTTTGGCCAAACAACGCTCGCCCACCATTCCTCTGTTGAAAGAATTGCTCGACCAACGCCATGCAACAGCTCGCACTCTTTGACCTTGATAACACCCTGTTGCCCATTGACAGTGATGTCTCTTGGGCACAGTTCCTGGTGGACCTGAAAGTGGTCAACGCCGATTGGTATTCGAAACGCAACGACCATTTCTATGCTCAGTACTGTGCAGGCACTCTGGACATTGATGAGTTTCTGGCCTTCCAGCTGGCCCCCTTGGCACAGCACCCCCGAAGCCAGCTGCTGGCCTGGCGTGAACAGTTTATTCGCGAGGTCATCACCCCCAGCCTGCACCCCAAGGCCTTGGCCCTTGTACAGCAGCACCAGGCTCAGGGTGATCTCTGCGCGATTGTCACCGCGACCAATTCGTTTATTACCGGGCCTATTGCACGTGCCTTCGGTATTGAGCATCTGATTGCCACCGAAGTTGAAATTGACGCCAACGGCGAGTTCACCGGTAAGCCCACGGGTCTTCCCAGTTTTCGTGAAGGTAAGGTCACCCGGGTCGAGCAATGGCTGGCCATGCAAGGCCTTGGTCTCTCTGATTTCGCAGTCTCGGTTTTTTACAGTGATTCATTCAACGACCTGCCCCTTCTGGCTCGCGTCACCCGCCCGGTGGCGGTGAACCCCGACGACAAGCTGGGCAAGCATGCAAAGGCTCAGGGCTGGCAGGTGTTGCAGCTCTTCGAGCGCACCGAAACCACCGATGACTAACGCGGTCGTCACCCAAAGGCTTGCCCACCCCGAACCATGATTCGAAAAATATTCAAAAGCCTTGCGCGACTGGCTCCTGGAAAGCTCTCTCCCAAGGCCGCAAGACGAGCCTCGGAACAAGTTCCCCACGAGCCCGAGGTTTACAAGGGCAATAAGATTGGGATTGACCCACGGCTGGTGTCGAATGCGGCAATGCGCACGGTGGAAGGACTTCAAAAAGCTGGCTTTCAGGCCTTCGTGGTGGGTGGGGCGGTGCGGGATCTGTTGCTGGGTATTCGACCCAAAGATTTCGATGTGGCCACGGATGCCGAGCCTGAACAGGTCCAGCGCTGTTTTCGACGCGCCCGCATTATTGGCCGGCGTTTCCGACTGGTTCATGTCATGTTCGGCCCCGAGACGATTGAGGTCTCCACCTTTCGTGCGCTTCAGGCCGACGATCTTGACATTGACGAACACGGCCGAGTGCTGCGTGACAACGTCTTTGGTGAACAACACGAGGACGCCACACGCCGAGACTTCACCGTTAATGCGCTCTATTACGACCCTCTCAGCGACAAGGTGCTGGACTACCACCATGGCGTGAAGGACCTCAAGAAAAAGGTCTTGCGCATGATCGGTGACCCCGATCACCGCTACCGAGAAGACCCGGTCAGAATGCTTCGAGCCATTCGCCTCTCGGCCAAGCTTGAATTCACCATCGAGCCCGGCACCCTCGCCCCCATTCGCCCTCTGGCCGATCTCATCCGCAATGTGCCCAACGCGCGTCTCTTTGATGAAATGCTCAAGCTCTTGCATTCCGGTAATGCCTATGCCGGCCTGAAAAAACTTCGTGACGAAGGTCTCCACCACGGCTGCCTGCCGCTTCTTGACATGATCTTCGATCATGCCGACGAAAAAGCCGAGGCCTTTGTCACACTGGCGTTGCGTGCCACCGATGCGCGCATTCATGAGGGCAAGCCAGTGTCGTCCGGTTTTCTTTTTGCAGCCCTCTTATGGAACCTGGTCTGGGAACGATGGCAGGAACTTCTTCGCGCCGGTGGTCACACCATTCCCATGTTGAATCAGGCCATTGACGAAGTGGTGGATCAGCAGCTGCAGGCCTTGGCCATTCAAAAGCGCTATGTCGCCGACATGCGCGACATCTGGCTGATGCAGCCGCGTTTCGAGAAGCGACAGTCGGCCACGGTGGCTCGCCTGATGGAGCACCTTCGATTCCGAGCCGGCTATGATTTTTTATTGCTTCGTGCGCAATCGGGTCAATGCGATGCTGAACTGGCGCAGTGGTGGACAGACTACATCGACGCCGACACTGAGGGTCGTGCGGCTTTGATTTCTCAAGCGGCCTCTGCAAGGGGCTCGGCCCCCGCCAGCAAGTCGCGTCGACGCCGGCGCAAGCCCAAGGCAAGCGAGACTTGACTCAGCGGGCGTACATCGGGCTGGGCGGCAATCTTGGTGATCCTGCGCAAACCCTTCGGCAGGCGCTTGATCAGCTTGCTGGGCACGCCGACATTGAGCTCATCGCCTGTTCGCCGTTTTACCGCACCAAGCCAGTCGACGCCACAGGGCCCGACTTCTGTAATGCGGCCGCAAAGATTGCAACATCACTTTCGGCGATTCAGCTGCTTGAACTTCTTCTTGCCACCGAACAGGCTTTTGGCCGAACGCGCGACAGCTGGCATGCACCGCGAACACTCGACCTGGATCTTCTTGCCTATGGCTCGGTACAGATCATCAGTTCACAGCTGACCGTGCCACACCCTCGCGCGCACGAGCGGGCCTTTGTGCTGGTGCCCCTGTGTGACATTGAACCTAGTCTGATGATTGGCGAAGTGAACGGCGGCAATGCCCAGAGCGCACAGGCCTGGCTAAATTCTCTGAGCCCAGCATCACTGGGCGAGGTCTCTCCATGGTGAGACAATAGCGTTCATGAGCACTGTCCTGCCCGACTCCGACAGCCGGCCCGCATGGGCTGAGCGGTTTCGATCCATCGTGATCGAGGGGCCCATTGGCGTGGGCAAGAGCAGCCT
>JBBAQV010000033.1:0-4932 GCA_040400125.1 Burkholderiaceae bacterium | reverse complement strand
GGCATTCCCATGGAACAGTACATGTCCGAAGACTACCTTCGCCGCCTTTCCGAGGCCTATACCCATTTCTTTCATCACTATGAACAGGCACCCGTGTTGATTGTGAATACGGACCAGCTTAACCCCATCGAACGGGAAGAAGATTTCACGGTGCTGATTCAACAGATCGCCAACTTCAAAGGTCGCCGAGCGTATTTCAATTCGCTCAATGACTTCTAAGCAGGAATTCAAGCAATGAAGATCGTCAAAACCATTGCGGAGCTTCGTTCACAGCTCCGAGGTCAGCTTCGCACAGCCTTCGTGCCCACCATGGGCAATCTGCATGAGGGACACCTTTCGCTCATGCGGCTGGCGGCCAATCACGGGGACCCGGTGGTGGCCTCAATTTTCGTGAACCGCCTGCAGTTTGGCCCCAGCGAGGATTTCGACACCTATCCGCGAACGATGGAAGACGATATCGCCAAGCTGGAAAAGGAAGGGGTCTATGTGCTCTTTGCGCCGGATGAGTCCGAGATGTATCCGGTGCCGCAGGACTATCGCATCAGCCCTCCCCATGACCTGGGCGATATTTTGGAAGGAGAATTTCGGCCGGGGTTTTTTGTTGGCGTCACCACCGTGGTGATGAAGCTTCTGCAGTGCGTGCAGCCGCAGGTCTCCGTCTTCGGCAAGAAGGATTACCAACAGCTGATGATTATCCGAAGGATGTGTCAGCAGTTTTCAATTCCCACAGAGGTCATTCCGGCCGAGACCGTCCGAGAGGACGATGGTCTTGCGATGTCGTCGCGCAATCGTTACCTGAATGCGGACGAACGTCGTGAGGCTGTATGGCTCTCGAGAACCCTTCAGCAGGTGGCTGAGCGAGTCCGGGGCGGCATGTCCACGATGTCGATTGGTGTGAACGACCTTGCTGAACTTGAACAGGCGGCCATTCAGAATCTTCGCCAGCGGGGATGGCTTGGCGATTACATCGCCATTCGCCGACGTGTTGACCTGAAACAGCCCACCACCGACGACCTGGCCAAGCCCGATCAACTGGTGGTGTTGGCAGCCGCCAAGCTTGGGAAAACTCGCCTCATTGACAACCTCGAGATCTAAACGATCTTGTGGTGACTAGCGGATAAGCACCGCCACCACAAAGGCGACCAGGGCAATGACGCCCATGGTCTTGAGGATGGTTTTTGAGTTCTGGTTGGGTGGGTTCATGCTGGACTCACAGGACCGACTTCAAAAGCTTACCCATCTCGGATGGGTTCTTGGTGGTCTTGATACCGCAGGCTTCCATGATTTCGAGCTTGGCCTGTGCTGTGTCTGCACCGCCGGAAATGAGAGCGCCTGCATGGCCCATCCGCTTTCCTGGGGGTGCGGTAACACCAGCGATGAAGCCGACCACAGGTTTTTTCATGTTGTCTTTCGCCCACTGCGCGGCGTTGACCTCGTCGGGGCCACCAATTTCACCAATCATGATGACGGCGTCCGTGTCGGGGTCGTCATTGAAGAGTTTGAGAACATCGATATGCTTTAAGCCGTTGATGGGGTCGCCACCAATGCCCACAGCCGATGACTGACCAAGACCCATTTCGGTCACCTGGCCCACAGCTTCATAGGTGAGGGTTCCAGAGCGGGAGACGATACCGATGCGGCCCTTGCGGTGAATATGGCCGGGCATGATGCCGATCTTGATCTCTTCGGGGGTGATCAGCCCTGGGCAATTGGGGCCCAAGAGCAATGTCTTTTTGTTCATGGCGCGCATTTTGTTGCGCACCACCATCATGTCGCGAACGGGAATGCCCTCCGTGATGCAGATGGCGAGGTCGAGATCCGCTTCGACGGCTTCCCAGATGGCATCAGCGGCACCGGCAGGAGGAACATAAATGACGGACACCGTCGCACCCGTGGCCGCCTTGGCGTCTTTGACAGAGGCGTAGATGGGGATGCCCTCGAAATCTTCACCCGCTTTCTTTGGGTTAACACCGGCCACGAAACAGTTTTTTCCGTTGGCGTAATCACGGCACATGCGGGTGTGAAATTGTCCGGTCTTACCCGTGATGCCTTGGGTGATGACCTTGGTATTTTTATTGATCAGAATTGACATGTTGATTTGCTCCCCTGGGCTCAGGCTTTTTTGGCGGCGTCGACAACCTGCTTGGCCGCATCGGCCATGGTGTCGGCGGTAATGATGGGCAGACCCGATTCAGCAAGAATTTTCTTGCCCTGGTCTTCGTTGGTTCCCTTCATCCGCACCACCAACGGAACCTTCAGGCCCACGGCACGAGATGCCGCAACCACGCCGTCGGCGATCACATCGCAGCGCATGATGCCGCCAAAGATGTTGACCAAGATGGCCTTCACATTGGGGTTAGCCAACATGATCTTGAAAGCCTCGGTGACTTTTTCAGTGGTAGCGCCACCACCGACGTCAAGGAAGTTGGCCGGCTCGCCACCAAAGAGCTTGATGGTGTCCATGGTGGCCATGGCCAGGCCAGCGCCGTTCACCAAACAGCCGATGTTGCCGTCAAGCTGGATGTAAGCCAGGTCAAACTTGGAGGCTTCGATCTCAGCAGGATCTTCTTCGTCGAGGTCACGCATCTCGACGATCTCTGGATGACGATAAAGCGCGTTGGAATCGAAGTTCCACTTCGCATCAAGCGCAATCACTTTGCCGTCGCCCGTCAGAATGAGTGGGTTGATTTCTGCAAGCGATGCATCGGTGTCCCAAAAAGCCTGATACAGGCCCTTCAGAATGGTTCGCGCCTGGGGCAGCGACGCTGCGGGCACACCAATCTTGGTTGCCAGGCTGTCGGCATCGGCGTCCGTTAGGCCAGTGGCCGGGTCGACAAATACCTTATGAATTTTCTCGGGGTGGCTCTCGGCCACTTCCTCGATGTCCATCCCGCCTTCACTGGAACCCATCAGGCAGACACGTTGGGTGACGCGGTCCGTGACCACGGCGACGTAGAGTTCTTTCTTGATGTCCGCACCCTCTTCGATCAGAAGGCGACGAACCTTTTGGCCGCCGGGACCGGTTTGGTGGGTGACCAGCTGCATGCCCAAGATGTTGCTGGCGTAGGTTTTCACTTCATCGAGTGATTTGGCCACTTTGACGCCGCCACCCTTACCGCGACCACCAGCATGAATCTGAGCCTTGACCACCCAGACTGGGCCGCCGAGGTCTTGAGCTGCTTTGACAGCCTCGTCTACAGAAAAGCAGGGTGTTCCGCGCGGAACAGAGACACCATATTTGCGCAGGATTTCCTTGCCTTGGTATTCGTGAATTTTCATTATGAGAGCCCCCTGATTAACCCTTAGAGTTTATCACGCAGCCCCCTGAACAATTGGCCAATGGCTTCGGCCGAAAAGCCCCGCTGGGCAAGGAACCGTTGCTGTTTCATCCGCTCGTCGGCCGAGCTGGGGGGGGTCCCGAACTTCCTGTTCCAGACCTGTTGCAGGCGATCTGTTTCTGAGGCGCGGAGCTGATCCACGACCGACTCGAGCGCGCCGCCCTCAATGCCTTTTTGCTGAAGCTCGTGCCTTACCCTGGCGGCGCCGTATTTCGCGCCCCTTACCCGGCCGATGGATTCGGCGCAGCGTTGGTCTGAAAGGAGACCTTCAGATTCGAGGTCAGAGAGGACGGAGTCGAGCTGGTCCTGGTCTGAGGCCAGTGGTAGCAGCTTGGTAAAGAGCTCTTGCCGGGAATATTCCCTTCGAGAGAGAGCCGCGATGGCTCTCCCCCGAAGGGAGGCTGAAGAAAGGGGTTCTGATGGGGCACGGCTTTTCAACATGGAGAACCGGGCCCGTTTGGGGTTTACTCTTCGGCGGCTGCCTCTGCGGCTTGAGCCGCCTCAGCCGCTTTTGCTGCTGCCTTTGGGGAAAGCTCAGAGGCCTGCCTTGCTGAAACGCCAAACTTTTCGCGCAGCTTGTTTTCAATCTCAAAAGCGAGCGCTGGATTTTGGCGCAGGAATTCGCGGGCGTTGTCTTTGCCCTGCCCGATTCGCTCACCGTTGTAGCTGTACCAGGCGCCTGACTTTTCCACGACATCGGCCTCGGAGCCGAGATCAAGGATTTCGCCTTCACGCGAGATTCCCTCGCCGTAGAGGATGTCAAAGGTGGCTGCCTTAAAGGGAGGGGCTACCTTGTTCTTGACCACCTTGACCTTGGTTTCAGAGCCCGTGACCTCGTCGCCTTTTTTGATGGATCCGGTGCGACGGATATCAAGGCGAACGGATGAATAAAACTTCAGGGCATTGCCGCCGGTGGTGGTTTCCGGGTTGCCAAACATGACGCCGATCTTCATACGGATTTGGTTGATGAAGATGACGAGTGTGTTGGTGCGGTTGATCGTTCCGGTGAGTTTTCGCAACGCCTGGGACATGAGCCTGGCCTGAAGACCGGGCAGAGAGTCGCCCATTTCGCCTTCGATTTCAGCCTTCGGGGTGAGCGCGGCGACGGAGTCAACCACGATGAGGTCGACCGACCCCGAACGGACCAGGGCATCCACAATTTCAAGGGCTTGCTCGCCGGTGTCTGGCTGGGAAATGAGAAGGTCGCTTAGGTCGACGCCAAGCTTTTGCGCGTACTGGGTGTCAAGCGCGTGTTCCGCGTCGACGAAGGCACATGTGCCACCAATCTTTTGCATTTCCGCAATGACCTGGAGCGTGAGGGTGGTTTTGCCCGACGATTCCGGACCGTAAATTTCCACCACTCGGCCACGAGGCAGACCGCCTACGCCCAGGGCCAGGTCAAGCCCCAAAGAGCCTGTTGAGACCACTTGAATGTCGGGGGCGACTTCATTTTCCCCCATGCGCATGATCGAGCCTTTGCCGAACTGCTTTTCGATTTGGGAAAGAGCTGCAGCTAGGGCCTTGGCCTTTTCTGCGCGGGTTTTGTCTTGTTTGTCTTGCATGGTCAGGTTCCTTTGATTGGGGCAGGCATGAG
>JBBAQV010000032.1:6816-10582 GCA_040400125.1 Burkholderiaceae bacterium | reverse complement strand
AGCAGATTTTTCAGGTTTTGATTCGCTGCCGCAATCACCCCATGTTTGGTGCTGCCGATGTCCGTAAGCCATTGCAGGGGAAAGTGCTGATCCAACGCCTCCAGTTCAGCAAAGACCGACGCATGGCTTGGCACAGGCGAGGCCACCACCACGGCCAGACCCGAAACAGAGGGCGCCGATGACTTCGCCCATTGGGTAAATTCAGCAAGGGATGCAAAAGCCAGATCAACATGGCCGAATGACAGCGCTGTGTTGGCCTGCGCGGCATCGACCCCAACCACAGAATTCGCCAAGCGAGCCGCTTTCGCTGCCGCGGCAATGGACGCACCCATGAACCCCGTGCCCACCACCACCAAGGTGTTGACTAAGGCTTCGGGGCGGGATTCAGTTGGGTTCATTTATCGACGCCGACAACCCCGGCAACACTGCCTGAAGCGCAGCAATGCATTTCGCATTTTCATCGGCCGTGCCAATGGAGATGCGAAGCCACTGGGGCAGTTCATAGTTCGCCACAGGGCGTGTGATCACGCCGCGCGCAAGCAGGGCCTTGAAAAGCTGCATGCCGGCATCGGGCGCCGAGCCCACCTTCACCAACACAAAGTTGCCCCAAGAGGGCGCCACATGAAGGCCAAGCGCCTGCATGGCGGTGGTGAGCTGCGTCAGACCTTCACGGTTGACACGACGCGAGCGCTCCAGAAATTCGTCATCAAACAAGGCCTCGGATGCTGCCGCCTGCGCCAGAGAATTCACATTAAAAGGCTGGCGAATGCGGTTGAGAAGATCAGTGGTGGCGGGTTGACTCACACCAAAACCCACACGCAACCCGGCAAGGCCATAGGCTTTTGAAAATGAACGCGACACCAACAGGTTGGGAAATTCCGCCACCCATTCAAAGGCGTTGTAGCGGTCTTGATCGTCCAGGTATTCGGTATAGGCCTCGTCCAAAATGACCAGCGCATGCGAAGGCATGTCCGAAAGAAAGGCGCGAATCTCTTGGGCAGGAATGAAGGTGCCCGTGGGATTGTTTGGGTTGGCTATCCAGACAATGCCGGTTCGTTCAGTCACGACACGGCGCATGCTGGAAAGGTCGTGGCCAAGGTTGGAGAGCGCAGGAACCACCACAGCATTCGCACCTGTCGCCTGGGTGGCCAAGGCATAAACCGCAAACGAATGCTGGCTGTAGATGGAATCACGGCCGGGTTGTAAAAACGCGTGGGCCGCAAGTTCAAGAATGTCATTGCTGCCGTTGCCAAGGGTGACCCACTCAGCAGGCAGCGCAAAACGCTTGGCAATTGCAGCCTTTAGCTCGAAACCATTGCCGTCCGGGTAGCGGCCAAGATCAGCTGCAGCCTGCATCATGGCGGCCTGCGCCTTTGGGCTCATGCCCAGAGGGTTTTCATTCGAGGCAAGCTTCACAATCTGTGACTCATCAAACCCGAATTCACGCGCAATTTCAGAGATGGGCCGGCCACCCTGGTAAGGTGCAATGCCGCGAATGTATTCCGGGGCGCGGGTGCTGGGCGATAGCGCATTGCCAGCGGCGCTGTTTGCGATAGCGGCGGAAGTGGCAGAGACGGTCATGATCGTTCGGTAAGACGGTCAAATAATGGGTAGGAGCCAAGCTCTTTATAAAACGCAGCGCGCTCACGAATCTCCGCCAAGGCCAGCGCCACGTTGGTGTCTTTTCGGTGACCCACAAGGTCAATGTAGAAATAATATTCCCAGGCACCTTGGCGCGCGGGCCGTGATTCGAATCGCTTCATGGACACGCCATGACGTGCCAACGGTTCAATCAGCGACACCACTGCACCGGCTTTGTCCGGCACAGAAAGAATGAGCGAGGTCTGATCCACGCCACAGGCTTCGGGGTGGAAATCGCCCAAGGCTGCAAAACGTGTTCGGTTGTTGGGGTCGTCTTCAATGCGTTCCGCCACCGACTGAAGCCCGTAATGCTGGGCCGCAAGCTGGCTGGCAATCGCGGCCACCGAAACGTCTTTTGAAGCAAGTTCCGCCGCGTGACCATTGCTTGCCACAGGTGTTCGCAGGGCCTTCGGGAAATTGGCATCCAGCCAATGCTGGCACTGAGCCAGGGCCTGCGGGTGGGCCGCGATGGTTTGAATGGATTCGCGGCGGCCTTCTTTTTGCAACAGGCTGTGATGAATGGGCAGGGAAATTTCTGCAGAAATTTTCAAAGGCGTGCGCAGTAAAATGTCGAGCGTGCGCCCCACGGTGCCTTCGGTGGAATTCTCAACGGGCAGCAGCGCGCAATCCACACTTCCCGCTTCAGCTTCGCGCACAGCCTCTTCCATGGTGGCGCAGGGCACCATGTCGACCTGATGGCCAAAGAGCGTTCGAACCGCCTGTTCGCTGTAGGTGCCTGCCGGACCAAGGTAAGACACCCGCATCACCCGCTCCAGAGCGCGGCACCCAGAAATAATTTCAAGCCAGATGGCGGCAATCGATTTCGGCGAAAGCGGCCCCTGGTTGGCCGCGATCATGCGTTCAATGATGGCCACTTCTCGTTCTGGACGAAACACTGGGGCATTCACCAAATGCTTGCGTCGGCCCACCTCTTGCACAAAGCCAGCACGCTTGGTCAGCAGTTCAATCAGCTGATCATCAATGGCATCAATCTGGCTTCGGAAATGCTGGAGCTCTTCGGGGGTCATGCATGTTCCTTTTCGAACTCGGCAAGGTAAGCCACCAAAGCCTGCACACCTTCCATCGGCATGGCGTTGTAAAGACTTGCGCGAAGGCCGCCCACAGCCTTGTGGCCTTTCAGGTTCAGAAGATCACGCGCCTGAGCACCCTTCAAAAAAGGCTCATAGAGACGATCATCGGGCAGATAAAACGGAATGTTCATGAACGAGCGACAGTTCTTCGCCACACGCGTCTGATAAAAACCGGAGGCGTCCAGTGTGTTGTAGAGCAGGCTGGCCTTGGCCAGATTTCGCTGCCCCATGGCCTCGACGCCACCTTCCTGAATGATCCACTCCAGCACCAACCCCGTCAGATAGATGGCGTAGGTGGGTGGCGTATTGAACATGGAATCGTTCGCAAGCACCTTGCGGTAATCAAAGACCGTGGGGCATCCCGCCAGGGGGGCCTTCACCCGTTCCTGAATCAGATGCTGATCAAGAATAAGGAAGGTCAGACCACTGATGCCCAGATTTTTCTGCGCACCGCCATAGGCCATCGCCATCTTGGAAATGTCCATGGGTCGTGACAAAACATGCGACGACATGTCCACCACCAGGGGAACATCGGGCGCACCCAGCGCCTGCATGTCCGGCCACTGCCAATATTCCACGCCACCAATCGTCTCGTTGCCGCAGATGTGAAGGTAAGCGCTGTCGGGTCGAACCTTCCACTGGGCAACATCGGGAATCGAAGTGAAAGAAGGGTCTGCACTTGCTGCAACATGAACGTCGCCGTATTGCTTGGCTTCGTTGATGGACTTGGTCGACCAATGGCCGGTGTTGACGTAGTCGGCTTTGCGGTTTTCGCCCAAGAGGTTCATGGGGATGATGGCATTTTGCGCGGTGGCACCACCCTGCATGAAAAGAATTTTGTAATGTTCAGGAAGCTTCAGCAGGCTGCGGAAATCGGCCATGACCTTTTCAAAAAGGCCAAGGTAAACCGTACCGCGATGGGTCATCTCCATCACCGACATGCCCGAGCCCTGCCAGTTCAGCATCTCGTCAGCGGCGCGCTGCAAGACGCTTTCCGGCAGCGTGGCCGGGCCCGCCGCGAAGTTATACGGGCG
>JBBAQV010000032.1:3380-6716 GCA_040400125.1 Burkholderiaceae bacterium | reverse complement strand
GCCAGCTGGCTGCCGTCATCCACCGCAATCAGCGTCACGCCCTGGGTGGCCCGGCCCATCTCGCGGACTTCGGCCACACGGGTGCGAACCAGAACACCTTTGTCGGTAATCAGCATGATTTCATCGGTTGGGTCCACAAGAACTGCGCCCACCACCTTGCCGTTGCGCTCAGAGGTTTGGATGGCAATCATGCCCTTGGTGCCCCGACCATGACGGGTGTATTCACCCACGGGTGTGCGCTTGCCATAGCCGTTGGCGGTGGCGGTCAGCACTGACTGGGTTTCATTTTGTGCCACCAGCATAGAGATCAATGTCTGGCTGGGTTCAAGCATCATGCCGCGAACGCCACGAGCCTCGCGGCCCATGGCCCGGACATCGGTCTCGGCGAAACGCACAGCCTTGCCGGAATCGGAAAAGAGCATGACGTCGCATTGGCCGTCGGTGATGGCGGCGCCAATCAGGTGATCACCCTCGTCAAGGCTGACGGCGATAATGCCGCGCTTCAATGGGCGAGAAAAACTGCCAAGCGGCGTCTTCTTCACGGTGCCCAGTGCGGTGGCCATGAAGACAAACCGGTTGTCATCGAATTCTTTAACCGGCAGCACCACGGTAATTTTTTCGCCGGCCTCAAGCGGCCAGACGTTCACCAGGGGCTTGCCGCGAGAGGTGCGGCTGCCTTGAGGAACTTCCCAGACCTTCAGCCAATACACGCGGCCACGATCGGAGAACGCAAGGATCATGTCGTGGGTATTGGCAATGAAAAGCTGGTCGATCCAGTCGTCTTCTTTCGTGGCGGCTGCCTGCTTGCCACGGCCGCCACGCCTTTGCGCGCGGTATTCGGAAAGGGGCTGGCTTTTGATGTAGCCCGAATGAGAAAGCGTGACCACCATGTCTTGTGGGGTGATCAGGTCTTCGGTTTGAAGCTCTTCGGCATTGGCCTCGATCACGCTTCGGCGGGCGTCGCCAAATTCCGAAGAGATTGCCTTCAGTTCGTCAGAGATGATGGCCGTGATGCGAGCGGGCGTTGCAAGAATGTCAAGAAGATCAGCAATGCGTTCAATCACTTCTTTGTATTCCGAAACAATCTTGTCTTGCTCAAGACCCGTTAACCGCTGCAGACGCATCTGCAGAATTTCCTGGGCTTGCAGGTCAGAGAGTTTGTAGCCGTCGGCCTTCAGGCCGTAGGCATGGCTCATGCCTTCGGGGCGGAAGGCTTCAGAAACCGTTCGCTCGGTGGCCCGCGCCAGAAGCTCTTGCACCAGATTCGCCTGCCAGGTGCGGGAGATCAATTCCTGCTTGGCCTCCACCGGAGTGGCCGAACCTTTGATGAGCGCAATCATCTCGTCCATGTTGGAGACCGCCACAGCAAGGCCTTCCAGAATATGCCCCCGGTCACGCGCTTTGCGCAGCTCGAACACGGTGCGGCGTGTCACCACCTCACGGCGATGATCAATGAAGGCCGCAATCATCTGCTTCAGGTTCAGCGTGCGAGGCTGACCGTCGATCAGGGCCACCATATTCATGCCGAAGGTGTCTTGCAACTGGGTGTTTTTGTAAAGGTTGTTCAGCACCACCTCGGGCACTTCACCACGCTTCAGTTCAATCACCACCCGCATGCCGGATTTGTCGGATTCATCACGAATGTCCGAGATGCCTTCGATGCGTTTCTCATTGACGTGTTCGGCAATGCGCTCAAGAAGGTTGCGCTTATTCACCTGATAAGGGAGTTCGTCAATGATGATGGCCTGACGGGCGCCCTTATCGATGTCTTCGAAATGGGTTTTCGCCCGCATGACCACGCGGCCGCGGCCCGTGCGATAGCCCTCGCGAACGCCCGTAAGACCATAAATGATTCCGGCCGTTGGGAAGTCGGGTGCGGGGATGAGTTCAATGAGTTCATCCACCGTGGTTTCAGGGTTTTCCAGAACCATCAGGCAGCCAGCCACCACTTCGGTAAGGTTGTGGGGCGGAATGTTGGTGGCCATGCCCACGGCAATGCCCGAAGAGCCGTTAATTAAAAGGTTGGGAATGCGGGCCGGCATGATGAGCGGCTCTTTTTCGCTGCCGTCATAGTTGGGGCCGAAATCAACGGTGTCTTTATCCAGGTCTTCAAGAAGCGAGTGCGCAATCTTCGAGAGACGAATCTCGGTGTAACGCATGGCGGCCGCGTTGTCGCCGTCCACCGAGCCGAAGTTGCCTTGACCGTCCACCAGCATGTAGCGCAGGGAGAAATCTTGAGCCATGCGAACGATGGTGTCGTACACAGCGGAATCGCCGTGGGGGTGGTACTTACCAATGACATCGCCCACGATACGAGCCGACTTTTTATACGCCCGATTCCAGTCGTTGTTGAGTTCGTGCATGGCGAAGAGAACACGCCGGTGAACCGGCTTTAAACCATCACGAACATCAGGAAGGGCACGACCCACAATCACGCTCATGGCGTAATCAAGGTACGAGCGACGCATCTCCTGCTCGAGGCTAATCGGCAGGGTTTCTTTGGCAAATGAAGTCATCTTGGAATTTTACCTTTTTAATGACCCATGCCTGTGGCAAAATGGAACTTCTGAGGCCTTTATTCGGTCAACAGAACCTCGCAAGATTGCTCGCAGTCTTAAGTCTAAAAACAGGCGGTTTAACCGCCTTACTCGCAAGGGGAAATCGATGTTCAAAACTTCATTCGCAAGCCTTTTTTCAGCGGCCCTGATCTCTGCTGCCGCGATCGTGGCAGTTCCCAGCCAGGCTTTGGCTCAAGCCCAGCCCAATGGCTATGTGCAGTCCTCGGGCGGAACCGTGAAAAGCGGCTTCGGGCTGTGCTGGAGAACCGGCTACTGGACACCTCAGATGGCCACCGCCGAATGCGATCCAGACCTGATCGGCAAAGACGGCAAGCCCAAGCCACCTCCCGCACCCACCGTGGGCAAGGTTTCCCTCAAGGCAGACACCCTCTTTGATTTCGACAAATCCGTGGTCAAGCCCGAAGGCAAGAAAGTGCTGGACGGCCTTGCTGCGCAGGCCAAGGGCATGAACCTCGAAGTGATCATTGCCGTAGGCCACACAGACTCCGTTGGCACCGACGCCTATAACCAGAAGCTGTCAGAGCGCCGCGCTGCTGCCGTGAAGGCTTACCTGGTCAGCCAGGGAATTCCTGCTGCCAAGATCAATGCACAAGGTCAGGGCGAATCGAAGCCCGTCGCTGACAACAAAACCAGCGAAGGCCGTGCCAAGAACCGCCGTGTTGAAATTGAAGTGGTCGGCAACAAGAAGTAATTGATTCAAAACCAGCTGAAGCGTCAGGGGAAGATTCCACAGGCGCTTTAGCGGGAAAGCAAAAAA
>JBBAQV010000032.1:0-3280 GCA_040400125.1 Burkholderiaceae bacterium | reverse complement strand
CCAGAAAAGACGCAGCGCTTTTCCTTTATCCTTCCACCCCATGAACACAACCAATGTCGACCCCGCCGAACTTGAAAAATTCAGCGCCCTGGCCTCCCGCTGGTGGGACCCGAACAGCGAATTTCGCCCCCTTCACCAGATCAACCCCTTGCGGCTTGACTGGATCCACGGCCTGGCCAACCTTTCGGGGAAAAAAGTGGTGGACGTGGGCTGCGGCGGTGGCATTCTGGCCGAAAGCATGGCCCAGTTGGGTGCCCAGGGCAAAGGCATTGACCTTGCCGAAAAATCGCTGAAGGTGGCCCAACTTCATGGGCTGGAAAGCGGTGTGAAGGTGGATTACGAAGCCATCAGCGCAGAAGACCTTGCCGCAAGAGAACCCGGCCATTACGACGTGGTCACCTGCATGGAAATGCTGGAACATGTTCCGGACCCTGCAGCCACCATCGCGGCTTGCGCGCAGATGGCGAAACCTGGCGGATGGGTGTTTTTCTCCACCCTGAACCGCAACCCGAAAAGCTTTCTTTTTGCCATTGTGGGTGCGGAATATGTTCTTAACCTGCTGCCCAAAGGCACCCATGAATACGCCAAGTTCATTAAACCCTCTGAACTTGCGGACGCCGCCCGAGACGCTCAGCTGAACCTTCACCAGATGATTGGCATGAGCTACAACCCCATCACCAAGGTTTATTCGCTGGGGCGCGACACCAGCGTGAATTACCTCATGGCCTTTCGTCGGTGAACGCGCACGCTTCCATCAAACCCCAGCCAAGGGCCGACTGGCTTGCCCGCTGGAAGGCCCAGCCGCGCAGGGCCATGCTCTTTGATCTTGACGGCACCTTGCTTGACACCGCTCCAGACCTTGGCGGTGCGGCGAACCGTCTTCGTGCCCGCTACAACCTTGAACCGCTCGCCATCAGCGAACTGCGACCCTACATTTCCCAGGGGGCTCGCGGCATGGTCGCCAAGGGCATGGGTGTGGCCGAAGGCGAACCCCGCTATGAAGCCCTTCGCGAGGAATTCCTGGCCATTTACACCGAATACCTGGTGGTCGACACCGTCTTCTGGGAAGGGATGGATCAGGTGGTGGATGCGCTTGAAGCGCGGGGCATTGCCTGGGGCATCGTGACGAACAAGATCATGCGTTTCACCGAACCCCTGCTGAAGCAGATGAACCTCTGGCACCGATGCGCCACTGTGGTGGGAGGCGACACGGCAGGCCATGCCAAGCCCCATCCCGCACCCATGCAGCACGCCATGAATGAACTGGGGCTTCCCCCCGAAGCCGTGGTCTATGTGGGGGACGATCTGCGTGACATTCAAAGCGGCTATGCCGCTGGCACCTGGACGATTGCCTGTGACTTTGGCCATCATGTGCATGAACCCATGCCGGCCGATTGGGGCGCGGATCACTGCGTGAAACATGCCCGCGAGCTCATCACACTAGCCTCGCCAAACTAACCAAAAAGTTCAGGATGGCTACTCCCTAGCCAGGTCAACGCTGAATCCACTCTTTTTCAGTAAGGCCATCTGCTGAGCCTTTTCAAGGTCGTGCATGACCATCTCTGAGCACATCGCCTCAACCGAAATTTCCGGAGTCCAACCCAGCTTCTGTTTCGCCTTCGCGGGGTCCCCAAGCAGCGTTTCAACTTCCGTCGGCCTGAAGTACCGGGGGTCGATTCGCACGATCGGGTTGGATGAAAGCTTCCGGTCCGCCGGAGCATTATCCCAATAACCGACCTCGTCAACGCCCCGCCCTTCCCAACGAATCACCATACCCAACTGACGTGCGGACATCTGAATAAAGTCTCGGACACTCATCTGCTGGCCGGTGGCGATGACAAAATCTTCCGGCGTCTCTTGTTGCAGCATCAGCCACTGCATTCGAACGTAATCTTTGGCGTGCCCCCAGTCCCGGAGTGCGTCCATATTTCCCATGTACAAACACGTCTCGAGCCCAACCGCTATATTGGCGAGACCCCGAGTGATTTTGCGAGTCACGAATGTCTCACCCCGACGCGGCGACTCGTGATTGAACAAGATGCCGTTGCACGCGTAAATTCCATAGGCCTCGCGATAGTTCACACATATCCAGTAGGCGTAAAGCTTGGCGACGGCATAGGGACTTCTGGGGTAAAACGGCGTCTTCTCGGTTTGAGGTGTTTCCTGAACAAGCCCATAAAGCTCACTGGTCGACGCCTGATAAAACTTGGTCTTTTTCTCCAGCCCAAGAATTCGAATCGCCTCAAGCAGACGAAGTGTGCCCATGGCGTCGACATCCGCCGTGTACTCTGGACTTTCAAAAGACACTGCAACGTGACTCTGAGCACCCAGGTTATAGATCTCGTCCGGCTGGGTTTCCTGCACGATTCGCACAAGATTGCTGGTGTCAGTCAGATCGCCGTAATGCAATCTGAAATTGGCGTTATTCACATGCGGGTCCTGATAAATATGATCAACCCGCTCTGTGTTGAACAAGGAACTTCGACGTTTAATGCCGTGAACGGTGTAGCCTTTTTCCAGAAGGAACTCGGCGAGGTATGAGCCATCTTGCCCCGTGATGCCGGTAATTAATGCAACCTTACCGGCAGAGGGTGATTGTTTGGTATTGGAACTCATCGGAAGCTTCCTTCTGAAAATTGGGCAACAAAACTCTGATAGGCCATGGCCAGACCTTCCCGAAGTGAAACACTCGGCGTCCAGCCAAGCGCATGGAGCCGAGAACTGTCCATGAGTTTGCGCATGGAACCATCGGGTTTTGTCGGATCAAACCTGATCTCCCCTTCGTATCCAACGACCTGCTTCACAAGATTCGCCAAGTCCTTAATGGAAAGGTCTTCGCCGGAGCCAACATTTATGTGGCTAAGCATTGGATGGGTGGACTGCTGATACAGATCGAGCGGCAGATTCATGACATGAACACAGGCCCTGGCCATGTCATCGACAAAAAGAAATTCGCGGCGTGGGGCGCCCGTGCCCCAGATGGTGACTGAACTCAACTGATTGACCTTGGCTTCATGAAATCGACGCAGCAGGGCGGGAATCACATGGCTATTTTCAGGATGATAGTTATCACCGGGACCATAGAGATTGGTGGGCATCACGCTTCGATAGTCAACGCCATGACTGGTGCCGTACTGCCGGTTTAAGCTTTCGCATAACTTGATACCAGCGATCTTCGCAATCGCATAGGGTTCATTGGTGGGCTCCAGCACTCCGGTAAGAAGTGCAGACTCTTGCATCGGCTGAGCAACCTCTCGAGGGTAGATACAACTCGACCCCA
>JBBAQV010000031.1:0-11300 GCA_040400125.1 Burkholderiaceae bacterium | reverse complement strand
GCGACTTGTTTGGCGGTTTCTCCGGGCACGGTCTGGACCATGGTTTCGGATTTTTTCAGGGCTTCATTGATCCGTGATTCGAGCAGGCCTTGGGCCTTGACTTGCTCTGTTTGCAAAGTGGACAAGCCCTCGATGCTTCGGTTGATGACATCCATCGATTCGAGACCGGCATTGAGGTCAACCACACGCTTGCCTACGGCCATCATCATGGTGTCGAGTTGGTTGATGCGGCTGTTCATGCGCACACCCATGACCAAAAAGAAGATCAGACAAATCAACATCAAACCACCGGTGGCGCCAAGCAAAATCAGGGCTTTTTTGTGTCCGACTTCGGTCAAGGCCTTGAATTCGCTGGTGGCTTTGTTCATGTCTCTGCTGGCAGAGGCGGCAGCTTGAGCGGACTTGCTGGCGATGTCGGCCGAGTCGAGCACAACCTGAGCCAGGGCCTGGTATTGCTGGTAGGCACGTTCGTCCACTGTGACACCCAGATGGGGTTGTGATTCAGACGCAGTAGGCCGCTCACTGGGGGCAGGCGGTGCACTCGGGGTTGGCAGCTTGGGAGGACTGCCGGTCGCGGGCGTCTTGCTTTCATCGGCAGCGTCGGTGTCGACGAGGATGGGCTCGGTGGGGGTGAAGTCTTTGTCGCTCATGGTCGCATTCCTCGGGCTGTGGGCGTTGTTTGCAGGCGCTGGAGTTGTTCTGCCAACTGGGCGTTAAGGGTTCGGAGTTGTTCGATCCTGGCTTTGATCGGGTTGTCTTTTTCCCAAAGGGGTTCAATGGGTGGGGCCGTTGGGACTGTGACAGCGCTTTGAGGGCTTGCACTGCGCACTTTGGGTTTAGGCTTGGCGGCTTTGGCCGGTTTGCTCTTGGTCTTGACAGGTGGAGGCGCCGTTTCGGTCGGTGCACTGAGGACAGGTTTGGAACGCACAGTTTTCGCTGTCGGGGTTGGTGCCTTAACGCGTTGAGTTTTAGCAGCCTTGGGAGCCGTTACTTTTTGAATATTGGGTAGCGCCTGGGTCGGTTCGTCAGGTGCGCTGGCTTTGGCCGGAGGCTTTCTTTGGGCTACGTTCGAGCCCGCAGCCATGTTCACTGAATGCGGCTTGTCGCTTCGAATGAGGGTGTTTTTTTTCATCGCGGGGTGTCCTGTTTGGGCGAGGCGGGATCGATTTGGGCTTGCAGGGTTCGGGTTGACCTCACCCAGCTGCCGTTGGGGATACCGGGTTTGCGTGCGGCCACGTAGCCTTCGTTGACTTGGGCATAGGGGCCTGAGACGATGACAAAATGCGCCACGCTGTCACCCGGATAAAAAGCTTCAACAATGGCGGTGTTTTTAACGTCGGACAGGCCCTTTAATACCTCGACTGCTTTGTCCAGCGTCTTGGCGGTCCCGTATTGCAGCAAAAAGCTTTGAGGATCGAGGCTCTTGACCCAAGTTTTGGTTTGGCGAATGTCTGCGCCTGTGTTGGCAACTTGTGGGATGGGGTTGCTGACTGGCGGAACAACTGGACTGGCGGATTCCTTGGGCACAGGACTCTCAGCAGTACTTGCTGCACTGGCAGGGGTGGGCGCAACATCATTGGCCGGTTTGCTGACCGAGGGTGAGGGCGCTGTGGGCGAGCTTTTCACAGCAGGCTGAGTGGGTGTTTTGATGCCAAAGGATTGGGGCTGTAACCACAGCATCAAAAGGGTGGAGAGCGTCAACCCCGCCATGAGAAGCCACGTGACGGTCTTGGTTTGTTTGATCCAAGTTCGCGGGCGCAGCGCGAGCTTCAGCCCTGCCATGTGTTGGAGGGTTGACTGACCCACCTGATGCCAACCCAAAATCTTTTGTTTAAAAGAACTGTCAGGTGGAGGGGGGTCAACAGCATCGGAGAGCGTGCTGGCCAATAAACGGGGGTCATCCAAGGTGTTGGCTACCAATGGCGAGGCCAAGCGTTTGAGCATTTGAACCAGGGGTCCGCTGCGGCCTTCGCTGTTGGCCATGTCCAAAGCGGCCTGAATTTGCTCTGAGTTGGGCGTTTCAATGTCCCAGCGCAAGACCTTGCGACCAAACGATGACAGGTTGATGTTTTGCCGATTGGGGCCTGACATCAGCAAGATGGCGCGTATGTTGGCTCCAGGGAAATTTTGGATAAGGCGGGCCAGCAGTTGGACTTCGGCTTCAGGCAGATTGTGGGCATCATGAACAATCCAGATTTTTGCGCCATCCACGGTTGTCGGGTTTCGAGTGGCTTGTTGAACCGATTGGCTCGCGAGCACTTCGTTGAATCGGGTTAACAGCGATTCTGTGTTGGCTGGGAAATAAACCTCGATGCTGTGCTCGGGTGCTTGCTGTCGCAGTTGCGCAAGCAGCAAGCTGGTGTAATGGTCGAGCAGTACTTCGTGCTCACAAAATAGGCCTAGGCTCAGGCCCTCCCGGGCGACGGCATTGGCGCAACCATCAATGCGCATCCGGTCGGCTGAGCGGAAAACGAATTCGCCCGCGGCGTGGGTGTTTGTTGGAATAGGTATGTTCATGCGGCAGCCCCTTGTGATTTGAGCTTCTTGCCTTGCGGACTGAACTGCATGCTTTCTGGAACTTTGACTTGTGGCTTGGGGCGAGGCGGGTTCATGGGGGATGCGGCCTCGAGACTGAAGACGTAGGCGATGACTTGGGCCACAGCGTGGTAAAGCTCCTCAAGAACTTGGTGTTCGACTTCCGTGGTGAAGTAAATGGCACGAGCCAGTGGGGCAGCTTCGAAGATGTGGATGCCGTGGTTGTTGGCCTCGGCACGAATCAGAGCAGCCATGTGGTCTGAACCTTTGGCCACCATGATGGGGGCGCCGTCACCTGTGGGATCGTACTCAAGGGCCACGGCAAAGTGTTCTGGGTTGGTGATCACGACGTCGGCATCCTTGATGCGGTCCATCATGCGCGAGTTGGCCATTTCGCGCTGACGACGGCGGATCTGTGCCTTGACCTCGGGACTGCCCTCCATTTGTTTGAATTCGTCTTTGACCTCTTGTTTGGTCATTCGCATGCGTTGGGTGAAGGTGTGCTTTTGCCAAGGCACATCGATCATGGCGATGACGGCCAAGCTCAGCGCCACCCACAGGCCAGACTGCAAGATCATGCTGCCAGCAGCATTCAGTGCAGGCTCAAGACCCATCTGTCCGATCTGAACGAGTGCGTCCATGTTGGCCATCAGGGACCACCACAACACACCAGCGACCAACACGAACTTGAGGATGGCTTTGCCCAGTTCAACCAGTGCATGGGTGCCGAAGATGCGTTTGAAGCCGCTGATGGGGTTCAGTTTGGAGCCTTTGGGCATCACGGCTTTTAAAGAAAACAGGTAGCCCCCGGTCATACCTGAAGCGACAATGGCCGCCACCATGGTGAAAACGACGATGGGCATGACCAAGACGAAGGCTGCCAAGATGTGTTCACCAAAGTGGGCAGGCAGCAGCAAAGGCTTCTCAATCAGTTGGCGATCAAACACAAAGCCTTGTGCAAAGAGAGTAGACAAGCGCCCCATCAGCCAGCTGCCTGAGAGCATAAGCACGATCAAAGAGCCGATCACAATGACCGCTGCTGGCAGCTCGGTGGAGCGAGCGACTTGACCATCGTCGCGAGCCTTTTTGAGCTTCTGCGCCGTCGGGTCTTCGGTTTTGTCTTGTGCGCTCTCAGACACGGGGCGCTCCTATGACGTCACGAACCAGTGCAAAACCCTGCACCCAGAGCCATTCGATGCGCCCACCGATGCTGTCGAGTGAGATGATGAGAATGATGAGGCCCACCATGATCATGGCTGGGAAACCCACCGCAAAAATATTCAGACTGGGCGCAGCCCGCGTAACGACACCCAGGCCCACGTTGATGAAGAGCAGTGAGACCATGACAGGCAGAGCCATCAGCACAGCGCCCAGAAACATCATGGAGCTCCATTGAAGCACGCGTCCATAGACAGCTTGGTTCAGGATGTTGGTGCCAATGGGCAGGCTGTTGAAGGATTCCAGGATCAGGCCTAGCAAGATGGCATGACCTCCAAAGCCGACAAAGATCAGGGTGGACATGACAATGAGCAACTGCGAAATCACAGGCACGTTGCCCATGTTGGGGTCAAGCATGTTGGCCATGGACAGGCCCATGGCGGCGGCAATACTTTGACCGGCGACCACCACGGCCGCGACCACAATTTGCAGGATCAGGCCCATGGTCGCGCCGATCATGATTTGGTTGAAGACTTCCACCAGACCTTGTGCGCTGGTGGGGTCGATGACGGGCCAATTGTGCAGTGGGTAAACCAGCCAGGTGAGCACCAAAGCCACCAGGATGCGCATGCGGGTGTTGAAAGCGCTCAGCGAAAAAATGGGCGCGGTGATCATGAGGGCGGAGATACGCAGCATGGGCCACAAAAAGGTATAAAACCTTTCAACAACATCGGCGGCCAGGAAGTTCATCAGATCACCTGCGTTCAGCTCAGATGAAAAGGGTCGGAATGCGCTCGAAAATGCTGCGCGTGAAGTCGACCAATGTGACCAGCATCCAGCTGCCAAACAACAGCAAGGCCAAGGCCATGGCGATCAGTTTGGGGATGAAGCTGAGCGTCATCTCGTTGATGGAGGTCGCGGCCTGAATGATGCCGATGAACAGGCCCACACCCAATGCGACCAACAACAAAGGGGCGCTGACCAGGGCGATGGTCCAAAGGGCTTGTCGACCCAGGTCAATGACGGTGGCGGTGTCCATGAGAGTGTTCCTTTAAGGCATGGCAAAGCTGCCAGCCAGCGAGCCCATGATCAGACTCCAGCCGTCGACCAGCACGAACAGCATGAGTTTGAAGGGCATAGAGATCATCATGGGGGAGAGCATCATCATGCCCATGGACATGAGCACACTGGCGATGATGAGGTCGATGACCACAAAGGGGATGTAGATCAAGAAACCAATGGTGAAGGCACTTTTGAGTTCTGAAGTCAGAAAGGCGGGGACCAAGGTGGTGAAAGGTACGTCCTGTGGGCTTGTGAAATTGGTGTTGCGTGCAATTTCCATGAACATGGCAATGTCGTCTTCGCGTGTTTGCATCAACATGAAAGCGCGAATTGGTTTTTCGGCTGCAGCCAAGGCTTTGTCAAAACTCAGGCCCTGGTTCATGTAGGGCAACAGCGCGTTTTGATAGACCTCTGTGAGCACGGGCGACATGACAAACAGGGTCAGGAAGAGCGACAGGCCAATGATGACCATGTTGGGCGGCGTCTGGCCGGTGCCCAGTGCCTGGCGCAGGAGCGACATGACAATGACGATGCGCACGAAAGCAGTCATCATGAGCAAGAGCGAGGGCAGCACCGACAAGGTGGTCATGAGCGCCAGCAGCTGCAAGGTCAGGCTGTACTGCGTGCCGCGGGCCGTGTTGGTGGCGGTGATGGCGGGCATGTCTTGCGCCTGGACCAGCAGGGGCAACAGGCCGATCACAATGGTCAAGATCAGCCCTAGGGTGAGGCGGCGCTTCATGGCGTGTGTGTGGGGGTGGGTTGGGTGACAGGCACTGCTTGAACAGGCCAGGGCGACAGAGCGGTCATTTGATGGGCCGTCACACCAATCAAGACATCCTGTCCGTCAACCTGGATGAGGATGATTTTTTGTCGTGGACCGATGGACAAACTCTCTACCGTGTGCAGGCGCTGGGCATGTTTGCGCAGAAAGCTGTTGCCGTTTTGCATTTTTCGCAAGCCCCACAGCACAGCCAAGAGCAATGCGATGACCAGCGCGAAGCTGAGCACATATTGCATCCAGTCAGCAAATGTCCACCCGGAGTTCATGGTGTGGCTTCAGAGGTTGTCTAGGCGCTCGGAGGCGGGCACCACTCGGGTCAGGCGAATGCCATAGCGGTCGTTGACCAACACCACTTCGCCTTGCGCGACCACCGTGTTGTTCACGAGCAGATCCAATGGCTCACCAGCGATGCGGTCAAGCTCAACGACACTGCCTTGGGTCAAGCGCATCAGGTCCCGGATCTTGATTTGGGCACGACCGACTTCGATGGACAGCGTGACGGGGATGTTTTGCAAAACGTCGGTGTGGATTTGCCCTTTGTCACTGGCTTCTGCCGAGACTTCGTTGGGGTTCAGTTCGCTCATGGGCGCTCCTTGGTGTGAGGTTCAGGTTGGTGCATTGGGGCTGATGGCATTGACGAGCTTGATCGCTACTTGGCCACCCATGGCACCAACTTCGACGTCATAGACCGGCATGTCCTCGATCATGGCGCGGGAGAGGTCAGCTTTTTTGAAGGGCAGGATGTCGCCCGGCTGCATGGTTTGCAACTGTTGCAAAGACACACTGATTTTGCCCAGCAGGATCTGCATTTCGAGTTCGGCGTCGTATACCGCATCAGTCAGTTGGGCTCGCCAGACTTTGTCCGAGTCCTCGTTGCCATCGCCGGTTTGCACGCGGCTGCGCAGCAGGTCACGCACGGGTTTGAGGGCCACATAGGGGATCACCATGTCGACAAAGCCGGAACCTTGTGATGTGGCTTCTGATTCGAATCGGCTGAGAATGACTAAGTCATTTTCATCGACGATCTGCGCAAACTGTGGGTTGATTTCGGAACTGATGTGTTCGAAGTCGACTGGGGTGAGCGGTGACCAAGCTTCTTTGGATGAACGAAAGAAAACCTGCAGGATGATTTTGATGATGCGGGTTTCGGTGGGGGTGAACAACCTGCCAGGAGGCAGTTGGCCAACGCCTCGGCCAAAGCCGCCAAAAAAGCTGTCGAGTGAGCTGAAGACCACAGTGGGTTCGATCACGACCATGGCGTAGCCGCGCAACGGGCTCATGCGCACGATGTTGACCGACAAAGGGGCTTTGAGGTCTTTAAGGTAATCACCAAATCGGACAATCTGGGTGCGCGTAGGATTCATGCGCGGGCTGGTGCGCAGCACTTCCAGCATGCCCAGTCTGAACAAGCGGATGAAGCGCTCGTTAATCATGTCCAGCGAGGCGACGTTGACGCCCAAGCTGCTGTCCTCGGAGGCCAGGTCGTGCTTGCGCACTTTTACGTCCAGGTTGTAGCCGGTGGCCGCGCTGGCGCTGTCGTCGCCCAAGCTGGCCGACAAGGCGGCCAGTTCTTCAGGAGAAAGAAGGGATTGGGAATCGGCCATGGTCAAACTGTCCGTTGTGCTTTACTGCACAACAAAACTGGTGAAATACACTTCTTCGATGCCGCCAAAGTCTTCGAATTTTTCGAGTACGGCATTGAGTTCGAGGCGGATTTTTTCAGCCAGAGATTTGCGGAAGTCGGGTTGACCTAACTGGTCCTCAGTGGTCTGGCGCATGACATCGAGGGCGGCTGAGCGCAAGGCGAATTCATGCTTTTTGACGTTTTTGAAGACCCGCTCGTCGTAATGGGTCATGATGGCCAACTGGACCTGGATCACTTTGCGTGAGTTGGTCAGGTTGGCAAGCATGTCCTTCTCGATTTCCATGTAATGGTTCTCGAAGCGTGTGAGCTGGGGCGTATCTTTGGTGACTTTTTTGGGTCCGGCATCGCTGGCAGGATTTTTGGCCCCAGAAGCTTCAGCCTCCAAAGCCTTGAGTTGGGCTTCGGCAGCGGTTTCATCCTTCTTGTCAAAGAAGCCGGTGATAAACAGTGTGCCCACGACGGTGCCAGCCAACAGCAAGATGGCCACCAGCGCGATCAGAATGATCTTGACGATGGGCGGTTTCTTTTTGCCTTCAACTTCTGTATCTTCATCTGCCATGGTAAGTCCTCATTGGGTATAGGTCAGACCAACACGTCCAGACCGTTTTTGGGATCTTTGACGCGAGGTGCGCGGGGTGTTTCGGCGACGCTCTCCGGGACACTCACTCCTTCTTGGGGTGCTTTGCCTCTGGGCGAGCCCGATGTCGGGTCTCCGCCACTTTGTCCGGTTTGACCGCTGTCAACGTGAATGTTAGCAACATCCATGCCCATTTGTGCCAAAGTCTCGCGCAGTTTGCCCAAACCGTCTTGCAGCAGGTCTCTTGTGATCGCATTGGGTGCTATGAAGATGGCGTCGAATTCTCCGCTGCGCATCCTCATCTCCACCTCAATGTGACCGAGTGTGGCCGGTCTGAGCTGGAGTTTAAGGTGCCATTGTCCCTTTTCCATTTCAGACAAGATGCGTTGCCCCACTGCCTGCCCCATTTTTTCTGCCAAATTTTGGATACTTTCACTGCGTGCCTGGGTGTCTGGCAGGTCTTGTGCTGGGCTGTTGGCGAGCGTCTGGTCGTTTCGCTGAGTGGCCTGCGCGTCCCAGCGGGAGGCAAAATTGGCGTAAGCCGTACCATGGGTACCCGTGCTTGTGGTGCCGCCTTCGGTGACGAGCAATTCCTGCAGGATTTCGCCACCCCAGTCTGACCCGAGGTCCAACTCGCTGATGCTGACAGTGCTTTCTTTTTGAGTGCTGACTTTATCCTGCAAGACGCTGTTCAAAACAGTTCGTTGCATCCAGACGGCAGCAGGCGGAGGCATACGCAGCATCTGAATAGGCAAAGCCTCATCTGAGCTGGTCAGGGTATTGTTTTTAGGCGGCGCCACAGACGCCTCCTCCGAAGACCAAAGGGCCTGAATCCCCAGCAAAGCGCTGACCACTGTACCGGGCGCAGACCCATCGCCTTTGACCGGTAACGTTGGGTTTGGAGGACTGATTTGCGCTTGCGCAGTAGGGCTAAGGGCTGTGGTTGTTTGTGGGCTAACGCCGAGTGGCTGACCTTCGACCATGCCCAAATCTTCGACACCGGCCCCTTTGATCACGTCGCTTGGAGCGACTGCGTGAGGCTTGGTCAGTTGAGGGTCATGGCCAGTTGCGCCGCCAAAAAGCCAATGGACGGCTTGTTCGTCAAGGCCCTGAGCGCGAGCAAACGCTTCTAAGCTTTGTGCGTCTGGGCCGGACGTGTCCGGTGTGATGGCATTCAGATGCGGCCCGAGGGTCACAGCTTTGAGAGGCCAATTGGGGTTGTCGAGCATCAAGCCAAGGTGGCCCATGGCCAGTGGGTCGGCAACTTCTTGCCCCGTCGGCTCGATCAGCGCTGATTCAACGGCATTTTCAGCCTTGGGGCTCTCCGCCTGCTGTTGAAAAAATTCAGACATGAATTGTCCAAAGTTCAGTCCGTTTTGATCCGAGCTGTCCTTGGCCTTTAATTCCAAAGTACCTGAATTGGTGCTTGGGTTGGCTGTGGTGAGGTTGTCGATCAGGGTGGTGGTCATGGATAAGGCTTGTTGAAAGTGGTCATTTCAAAAATCAACGCTAAAAATCGGTGCGGTTAATTTTTGCCGTTCAGCGCGATTGAGACAGTGTTGAGCAATTTGCGCACCAACTTTGGCTCAGACCTCCTGAATCTGATTGGGGATGGGCAAATATGTCGGTGAAGCTGGCACATGTATTGCTTGAAGGTACACAGCACCTGAAAAACATTGATTCACCTCCAAAAAAGCCGATTTCTGCCCATGAATACCTTGACCCTGTCAACGATCCGACAGAATTTGTCGCGCTACGATCTGGCGGGCCTGGGTATTCCAGCCTTGGTGCTGGTCATCATGGCCATGTTGGTGGTGCCCTTGCCACCATTGTTGTTAGACATTCTGTTTACCTTCAACATCGTGATCGGTCTTTTGATCATCATGATCGCCATCGGCACCCGCAAGCCGCTGGAGTTTTCGTCATTCCCTTCGGTCTTGTTGTTTGCGACCATGCTCCGCCTGGCCCTGAATGTGGCCTCGACCCGTGTGATTTTGGTCAACGGCCACGAAGGCCCTGAGTCTGCTGGCAAGGTGATCGCTGCTTTTGGCGAGTTTGTGATCGCCGGTAATTATCTGGTGGGTTTCATCATCTTCGTGATCTTGATGATCGTGAACTTCTTTGTAGTGACCAAAGGTGCGGGACGCGTTTCCGAGGTCAATGCCCGTTTCACCTTGGATGCGATGCCTGGTAAACAGATGTCGATCGATGCGGATTTGAATGCAGGTGTCATTGACCAAGAAACTGCCAAGAAACGCCGTGAAGAGTTGTCGCAAGAGTCGGACTTTTTTGGTTCCATGGACGGTGCCTCCAAGTTTGTCAGTGGCGATGCCTTGGCAGGTTTGCTGATTTTGTTGTTGAACATTGTGGGTGGCTTGGTCATCGGCATGGGCCAGCATGATTTGTCTGCGAGTGAGGCGGGCCGTATTTATGTGTTGTTGACCATTGGTGATGGCTTGGTGGCTCAGATTCCCGCCTTGTTCTTGTCCTTGGCCACTGCCATCATTGTGACCCGTGTGACGACTTCCGAGTCGATGACGGAGCAAGCCACCAGCCAGTTGGCAAACGTGCCAGCCTTGTTCATTGCCGCTGGCATCTTGACCATTTTGGGCTTGGTGCCTGGCATGCCGCACATGGTGTTTTTGACCTTGGCGGCCGCCACCGCCGGCATTGCTTTTATGGTCATGCGTAAAGAGATGGTGCTGGAGCAAAAAGCTGCAGCCCCTGCAGCCCCGTTGAGCGATGCGCCCAAAGAGCTCGATTGGGACGATGTCGAGCAGGTGGATTTGATTGGCCTGGAAATTGGCTATGGTTTGATTCCTTTGGTCAACCAGGAGTCGGGCGGTCAGTTGATGGCCCGGGTCAAAGGTGTTAGAAAAAAGTTGTCAGCTGAGTTGGGCTTTTTGGTGCAACCTGTGCGCATTCGAGATGCCCTGAATCTGGAGCCTGACACTTACCATATTGTCTTGAATGGTGTGGTGCGTGGCCGAGGTGAAGTCAAGGTGGGCCGCGAGTTGGCCATCAACCCTGGTAAGGTTTACGGCAAGGTCGAGGGCCAGCCCACCAAGGAGCCTGCATTCGGATTGGAGGCGGTTTGGATCGAGCCTGCTTGGCGCGATCAAGCCCGCGCTTTGGGCTACACCGTGGTGGACCCCAGCACGGCCATTGCAACGCACATGAACAAGGTTTTGCGTGACAGCGCCCATGAGTTGCTGAGCCATGACGAAGCCCAAAAACTGTTGGACAAACTGGCCGCCAAGTCACCCAAGTTGGTCGAAGAGTTGGTGCCTGGCAAGCTGTCTTTGGGTGCCGTGACCCGCACGTTGCAAAACTTGCTTCAGGAGTCTGTGCCAATTCGTGACATGCGAACTGTGGTCGAGGCCTTGACCGAGGTCAGCGGCCGCACGCAAGACCCCGACCAACTGGCTCAATTGGTGCGTCCCAAGCTGGGCCGAATGATTGTGCAGGGCCTGCTGGAAAACCGCGACACTTTGTCAGTGATGACGCTGGACCCTCAACTTGAACAATTGCTGCACAACGTG
>JBBAQV010000030.1:6657-11378 GCA_040400125.1 Burkholderiaceae bacterium | reverse complement strand
TGGCGCGTCTGGCAGGAATTGAACCTGCGACCCTTGGCTTCGGAGGCCAATACTCTATCCACTGAGCTACAGACGCGTTGATGAACGACCGCTAGTTTAACGCCCTCAGCGCGTAAAATCAGGCCTTCTCTGGGAATAAGACTGCATGGCTCTGATCGTTTTATCGAATGCAACACTCGCCTTTGGCCATGTTGAACTCCTCTCCAAGGCTAACTTCTCGCTTGAAGCCGGCGAACGGCTGGGCTTGATCGGTCGAAACGGCACAGGCAAGTCGTCGCTGCTTAAAATTCTGGCCTCGTCCATTGAGCCGGACGAAGGCACACTGCAGTTCCAGCAAGGGCTTCGTGTGGCGACAGTGGCCCAAGAACCCGTGCTCGATGCTCATGCCACCATTTTCGACACGGTCTCGGCGGGCGTTTCATCCATCAGGGCGTTGCGTGACGACTATGAGTCTCTGAGCGCGCACGCGTCAAGCGATGCCGACCATGACCGGCTGGAGGCGATTCAGTCCGCACTGGATGCGGCAGGCGGCTGGAACTGGGAACAGCGGGTGGAGGAGGCGCTGCATCGCCTGGGGCTTTCCGGTGGCGAACAGATCGCGAATCTCTCGGGTGGAAACCAAAAACGGGTGGCGCTTGCCCAGGCCCTGGTGGCCGCACCCGACGTGCTTTTGCTGGATGAGCCCACCAACCACCTGGATATTGACTCCATTGTCTGGCTTGAAGAACTGCTCACCTCTTGGCGGGGCTCGATCGTCTTCGTGACCCATGATCGTGCGTTTCTCAATGCAGTCTGCACCTCCATTATTGAGCTTGACCGCGGACAGCTGCGGCGATACCCCGGAAGTTTCGATGCCTATCAGCTGCAAAAAGAACAAGAGCTCGCGGCGGAGGCGCTGGCCAACGCTCGGGCTGACAAGCTGCAAGCCCAAGAAGAAATATGGATTCGTAAAGGGGTGGAGGCTCGTCGAACACGCAGTGTCAGCCGAATTGCACGGCTTGAAGCGCTGCGCGCCCAGCGCGAGGCGCGCCGTGAGGCCGGTGGAAAGATCAAGCTTTCGATTGCAGCGGGAAAGCGCAGCGGAAAAATTGTGGCTGAGCTGACCGAGGTCAGCCTGGCTTATGACCGACCCATCGTCAAAAACTTTTCAGCGACGATCATGCGGGGCGACAAGGTGGGGCTGATCGGCCCGAATGGCGCAGGAAAAACAACGCTCTTAAAGATCATTCTTGGCCAGATCCAGCCCGACGAAGGCGAGGTCAAGCTTGGAACCAAAATTGAGATCGCCTATTTTGATCAGATGCGCAATCAGCTTGACCTGGATTCAAGCCTTGAAGACTTCATCAGCCCAGGAAGCGAGTGGGTAGAAATCAATGGCGAGCGAAAACATGTGAAGAGCTATCTTGGTGATTTTTTGTTTCCGCCTCAGCGTGCCTCGTCACCCATTCGTTCGCTTTCAGGCGGCGAGCGCAACCGACTTCTTCTGGCTCGCCTGTTTGCAAGACCCGCGAACGTCTTGGTGCTTGATGAGCCCACCAATGACCTGGATGTTGAAACTCTTGATCTTTTGGAAGACCTTCTTCAGAGCTATGCCGGAACCGTCTTTCTGGTGAGCCACGACCGCTATTTTTTGGATCAGGTGGTGACCAGTGTGATCGCTTTTGAGGGTGACGCGCGTTGGGTGGAATACATCGGCGGCTATGCCGATTGGCAGGTTCAACGCCAACGCGTGCAAGACTATCAGGCTCAGCACAACGGCACATCTTCCCCTTCGGCAAAGTCAAAGGCTGCTATTCAGCCCCCCAGCAAACCTGCCTCGCCACCCGCCCAAGGCACCAAGAAACTCAACAGCAAAGAAAAGCAAGAGCTTGCAGCGATCCCTGATCAGATCAGCACTCTTGAAAAAGAGCAGGCCGAGATCAGTTTGCTTCTGGCAGACCCCGAGACCTACAAAACGGATGGGGCACGTGTGGCAAAACTGCAGGCGCGGTTTGCCGAAATCGAATTGCTGAGCGAGCGTCTTTTAGCCCGCTGGGAAGAGCTTGAAAACAAGAGTTAATGCAGTGCGCTCGATGCGGTGACATCGGGGCTGTCGGCCCGAAGTGAGAAGACCGGGATCTGCGCTTCAAATCGTGTGGTGTCGTCTGCAATACAGAAGTAGGTTCCGTGCATGCTGCCCACCGGGCTGGCAATCTGAGTGCCGCTGTTGTAAGTGAAGCTCTCTCCCGGCTGAAGCAGGGGCTGTTGGCCCACCACACCAAGGCCCTTGATTTCCTGATGGTTGCCCTTGGCGTCTTCCACCACCCAGTGTCGACCAATCAGCTGGGCGGCAATATCTCCCGTGTTTTTAATGGTGACGAAATAGGCGAAGGTGAACCGCCCTGCAGCGGGATCAGACTGATCGGGCAGGTACTGGGGAAGCACAGAGACTTCGAACTCGGGTGTGGCCATGGTCATCAATTCCTTGGTTAATCAGTGAAAAATATTTAAACCTCGTGGGGATCCACATCAACATGAGGATCGAATGATCGATGGTCAGCCATCCAGTCTTCGGCCAGAGCCATCAGGTGGTGCAAGGCCGCACGATCGGCCGCTTCAACAAGCACCTGGCCACGCCAGCGCCCTGCCTGTGTTTCCGGGTACCGGGCCACAGGACCATAGGCCGAGGCATCAAACTGTTGTGCATCCACCATCTGCTCAAGTTGATCACGCAAAGCTCGCAACGCTTTCTGTGCTTTCAATGGCTCCGCATGAGAAGCCCGAACGGCCGCCATATGACGAAACGGTGGAAGCCCAGCGGCCTGCCGGTCTTTCATTTCATGTCTGGCAAAACCTTCGACATCTTGATGAATCAGAAACTGGTAAAGACGATGTTGGGGGTAACGAGTCTGGATCAAGACGCGTGCAGGCGCACCAGACTGTTCGTGTCGACCCGCCCTTCCGGCCACCTGCACGAGTGTGGCAAACAAACGTTCCGGTGCGCGAAAGTCTGGGTTCAAAAGCTGCGTGTCGGCATCGGCCACCACCACCAGACGCATTCGTGCGAAATCATGCCCTTTCGCCAGCATCTGCGTGCCCACCACGATGTCGACCTCGCCGCGCTCAATCCGTTCAAGCTCGGTCTGCAAGGCTTTCGCCTGCTTCACGGAGTCCCGGTCAATTCGACAAATCCTTGCCTGAGGAAATTCTTTGTGCAGGGTTTCCTCAAGCCTTTGCACACCGCGGCCAATCGGCTGGAGATCGGTGTCACCACAATCAGGGCAGCTCCGGGGCACGGCACCCAACAGGCCGCAGTGATGGCATTGAAGCTTCCATCCTCCCTGGCTTGTTGCCCCGGAAAGTGATGGTCGGTGCAATACCGTAGGCACCAGGCATTCTTTGCACTGGCTTGACCATCCGCAGCTTGAGCAGGCCAACACCGGGGCGTAGCCACGGCGATTCAAAAACACCAGAACCTGACCGCCATCAGTGAGCGCCTGCTCAATCGCTGCACGACTTTTTTGCGACAGCCCCTCTTTTGCTGGATCTTTGAGTGTGTCAACAAGTTCAATCGCGGCCGCTGGCTCTCCGGTTGCGCGCTTTGGCAGGTTCAGCCTTTGATAGCGTCCACGTTCGGCCTGAGCCCACGACTCGATGGAGGGTGTGGCACTTCCAAGTACCAGCGATGCCTTCACCTGTTGTGCCCGCCACACCGCAAGGTCGCGCGCCGAATAACGCATACCCTCTTGTTGCTTATAGGAATGGTCATGCTCTTCATCAATCATGATGAGAGAAAGCTTGGGCATAGGCGTCATGATGGCGAGTCGCGTACCGATCACAAGACGCGCCTGACCGAGTGCTGCCGAAAGCCATAGCCTTGCCCGCTCCCGCTCGGTCACCTCGCTGTGCAGCACCGCCATGGCAACACCGGGAAGCGCCTGACGGAAGCGTTCCACAAGCTGGGGCGTGAGTCCGATCTCGGGGACCATCATCAACACCTGGGCATCGGGATGGTTTTCTAGACATCGTCTTGCAGCTTCGGTGTAAACGCGAGTTTTGCCGGACCCGGTGACCCCATGCAGAAGGTGCACCCCAGGTTCGGCAATGGCATCAAGCGCCACCTGCTGAGCAGGGTTAAGCGGGGCCTGCTCAGCTTCTTTCCTTGGCATCTGTTGCACACGATGGGCGGATGGATCAGCCGCTAAAGATTCCATGAGCTTGGCAAAATTACTGGGCATTTCACGGCCCTTGGCGGAGACCTTGGTTTCAAAATTGGGCAGGCTTCTTAGCCATTTGGGTAGGAGGCCGACGACCACGGTTCCAAGTGGCCTTCGGTAATAGCGGGATGCAAACCCCATGAACTCGATCCAGTTAGGGTCGACCGCGGGGAACCCGACAAGCCTGGATTGAATCGGTTTGATTTTTTCAAGCGAAACCGGGGAAGAAGCCTCGGGTTTAGGCTCTTTTTGTGGCCTGAGGCGGCCTTGGTCAACCACTAATCCTAGGGTGGTTTTTCGACCCAGGGGCACACAGACCCAGTCTCCATGCCCCAGAGCCTCGCCCGACCAGGCGTAGTCGAGTGTTGGCGCCATCGGCGCGTCCACAGCCACTGAAATCAAGGGTTCTGGGCCTGTGGATAAGTCTGTGGGCAATTGGTTTCTCCAGCTGACCGACTCGTCAGAAAGTTGATCAAACCAATGTCGGGAATTCGACAGCGATTAATTATTATTCAAATAAATCAA
>JBBAQV010000030.1:0-6557 GCA_040400125.1 Burkholderiaceae bacterium | reverse complement strand
AAGCTTTCGAGCGTTCGTGCGACTTCGGCCTGAATGTGCTGATGGGTTCCCAAAAGGGATGCTGGGTCAAGGTTGCCTTGCAAGGCGCAGCGATCGCCAATCAGGTTTCTTGCCTGGCCAAGATTCGTCGCCCAGTCGAGGCCCACGGCATCAGCACCAGTTTCTGCGATGGACTCAAGCCACTGGCCACCACCTTTGACGAAAACAATAGTGGGCGTCGGGAGGCCGTCGGTTTCGCCACGGGCCTTTCGAATGCCTGCGCTTGCGCGCTGAACATCTTGGACAATCTTTTTGATGTGTTTCTGGGAGAAGCGCTCGAAGTGTGCCTGCGGCAAAAAGCCGCCCCAGCTGTCAAACACCATCACGGCATCGGCACCCGCTTCGATCTGCATGACCAGGTAGTCGGTCACGGCCTGGGTAATTTTTTCAAGCAGGGTCTGCAGCGCGTCGGGGCGGCTGTAGAGCCACTGACGCACGCTGAGAAAATCGTCATCGCTTGAGCCGCCATTGATCATGTAGCAGGCAAGCGTCCATGGACTTCCAGAAAAACCAATCAACGGCACCCGCTGATTGAGCGATTTCTTGATGGTCGACACGGCGTCGGCCACATAGCGAAGTTCCACCGAGGGGTCGAGCCGCCCCAAGGCAGCAATATCAGATTCGGATTCGATCTTCTTTTTAAAGCATGGGCCTTCACCCTGAACGAAATAAAGCCCAAGCCCCATCGCGTCAGGAATGGTCAAGATGTCAGAAAAAAGAATCGCTGCATCAAGGCCATAGCGGTCGATCGGCTGAAGGGTGACCTCACAGGCGAGCTCTGGGTTTTTGCACAGGCTCATGAAGTCGCCGGCCTGTTTGCGGGTGGCGTTGTATTCGGGAAGGTAGCGCCCCGCCTGACGCATCAGCCAGACCGGCGTGCGCTCGGTGGGCTGACGGAGAAGGGCTCGAAGGAAAAGATCGTTTTGAAAGGTCTGGGGCATGAGTTCTTTGGGGCCTAACGAATCAATGCCCGCCTGGTTAGATCGGATGAATCACTTGTGTTGGTTCGGGTGCACTGAAATTTCTGAGCCGGGCGAATGGCGCTGCGACGCTGAGTTACTTGCGCTTAAGCAGACGCTGAATGGCCTGGATCTCGGCAATTGCCGCCATCAGCTCAGCACGCGCTTTCGCGTAATCGACTTCCGCACCCTTGGCGGCAAGCTGCTCTTCGGCCTGACGCTTGGCCTCAAGTGCCTTCGCTTCGTCCAGGTCTTTGCCTCGAATGGCGGTGTCCGCAAGGACCGTCACGCCACGAGGCTGCACTTCGAGAATGCCGCCTGCCACAAACACCAACTCTTCACTCTCCGGGCCGCCGTTTTGAATTCGAACAGCGCCCGCACGAATGCGAGAAATCAGCGGCGTGTGGCCAGGCAGAATGCCGAGTTCGCCAGATTCGCCGGGCAGGGCCACAAACGTGGCCTGCCCCGAGAAGATGCTCTCTTTGGCGCTGACAACGTCGACTTGAAAGACTTTGGACATAGCGATTCCTGAAGTTTGGTGGATCAAAAACCCTTACTGCAGAGTCTTCGCTTTTTCGAAGGCTTCGTCGATACCGCCCACCATGTAGAACGCCTGTTCTGGAAGAGCGTCGCATTCGCCGTCGACAATCATCTTGAAGCCGCGAATGGTTTCTTTCAGGGTGACGTACTTGCCAGGCGAGCCCGTGAAGACTTCGGCCACATGGAAAGGCTGTGAAAGGAAACGCTGAATCTTACGAGCCCGAGCCACCAAGAGCTTGTCTTCGGGGGAGAGTTCGTCCATGCCAAGAATGGCGATGATGTCGCGCAGTTCTTTGTAGCGCTGCAAGGTGGCCTGCACCCGACGGGTGACCGTGTAGTGCTCGTCGCCCACCACATTGGGGTCGACCTGACGCGACGTTGAGTCAAGCGGATCCACCGCAGGGTAGATACCCAGCGAGGCGATGTCTCGCGAAAGAACCACCGTGGCGTCCAGGTGAGCAAAGGTGGTGGCTGGCGAGGGGTCAGTAAGGTCGTCAGCGGGAACGTACACGGCCTGAATCGAGGTGATCGAGCCCACTTTGGTGGACACGATTCGTTCTTGCAGGCGGCCCATTTCTTCGGCAAGCGTTGGCTGATAACCCACCGCCGAAGGCATACGACCCAGCAAGGCAGAAACCTCGGTTCCTGCAAGGGTGTAGCGATAGATGTTGTCAACGAAAAACAGAATGTCACGGCCGTCGTCACGGAAGCGTTCCGCCATGGTGAGACCGGTCAAGGCGACACGAAGACGGTTGCCTGGAGGCTCGTTCATCTGACCAAAGACCATGCCCACTTTGTCGAGAACATTGGACTCTTTCATCTCGTGGTAGAAGTCATTGCCCTCACGTGTGCGCTCGCCCACACCCGCAAACACCGAAAGGCCCGAGTGCTGCTTGGCGATGTTGTTAATGAGTTCCATCATGTTCACGGTCTTGCCCACACCGGCACCGCCGAACAGGCCCACCTTACCGCCTTTGGCAAACGGGCAGATGAGATCGATCACCTTAATGCCGGTTTCGAGCAGTTCGACCGAAGGAGACAGGTCAGCAAACTTGGGAGCGGCCTGGTGAATCTCGCGACGCTCGTCGCACTGCACAGGACCCGCTTCGTCAATCGGACGGCCCAGCACATCCATGATTCGACCCAGGGTGCCCTCGCCAACAGGAACCGAGATGCCTCGGCCCGAATTATTCACAAGCATGCCGCGACGCAATCCGTCAGAGGAGCCCATGGCAATGGTGCGGACCACGCCGTCACCAATCTGTTGCTGAACCTCAAAGGTCAGGCCTTTTTCAACCAGGGGGTGTTCAGCACTGGCGTCAAGCATCAATGCGTCGTAGATCTTCGGCATGGCTTCGGTTGGAAACTGGATGTCCACCACCGCGCCAATACACTGAACAATCTTGCCTTGGGTTGCACTACCTTGGACGTTACTCATGTTGTGTTCCTTCGTTCAATTCATTCAATTCGTTAAATGCCTGCCTCACACCTGGCGCCTTGGGTTTGATGAGCCATCAAACCGCAGCGGCACCGCCCACAATTTCTGAAAGTTCTTTGGTAATCGCTGCCTGGCGCGCCTTGTTGTAGGTGAGCTGAAGGTCATCGATCACCTTTTTCGCATTGTCCGAGGCGGCTTTCATCGCCACCATACGAGCGCTCTGCTCGCACGACATATTTTCTGCCACAGCCTGGAAAATCACGGACTCGACATAACGCAGAAGGAGCTCGTCGAGCACCGTTGCAGCGTCAGGTTCGTAGAGGTAATCCCACTCATGATTTGGATCGGTGCGATCAAGACGATCGTCGGTCAAGGGCAAGAGCTGCAACATCTTGGGCTCTTGCTTCATGGTGTTTACAAACTGGTTGTAGCAAAGGTAGACCGCATCGACCTCGCCCGCGGTGAAGGCGTCCAGCTGAACCTTCAAGGGGCCGATCATGGCTTCTGGGTCTGGGTTGTCACCAAGCTGGGTGACATGGGCCACCACCTTGGCGCCTGCGCGTGAGAAAAAACCCAGACCTTTGGTTCCGATTGCGGTGATCTGACAATTAATCTTGCTTTCGGACCATTCCCGCATCTGCTGCAAGACCATCCGCAACAGGTTGGTGTTCAGTCCACCGCATAGGCCTTTATCAGTCGTGACAACCACAAGACCCACGGTCTTGATCTCTTCGCGGCCAACCAAAAAGGGATGGCTGTATTCCGGGTTGGCATGGCTGAGGTTCGCGCAGATTGCACGAATCTTTTCGCCATAAGGCCTTCCGGCGCGCATGCGTTCCTGGGCTTTGCGCATTTTGGATGCCGCCACCATTTCCATGGCTTTGGTGATCTTGCGCGTGTTTTGCACGCTCTTGATCTTGTTCCGAATTTCTTTTGAGCCGGGCATAGGGGTTCCTTAAGTTCGATCGTTAGAGGTCAACGTCTCGACTTAATACGCACCTGTTTTCTTGAACTGCTCACACGCGCTTCGCAGTGCAGCCTCGTCGTCTTTTGAAAGATCGTTGGAGGCTTCAATGCGCGACACGAGTGCAGAATGCTCGGCACGGACATAGTCACGCAGCGCTTTCTCGAAACTGGCCATGGACTTCAGCTCCACGCCTTCGAAGAAACCATTGTTCACCGCGAAGAGCGTCAGCGCCATTTCCCAGACGGCCATGGGCTGGTACTGGGGCTGCTTCATGACTTCGGTCACGATACGGCCGTGCTCAAGCTGCTTGCGGGTGGCTTCGTCAAGATCAGAGGCGAACTGCGCAAAGGCGGCGAGTTCACGATACTGCGCCAAAGCCAGTCGAACGCCTGCGCCCGTATCTTTACGTTTCATGATCTTGGTCTGGGCTGCGCCACCGACTCGGGACACCGAGATACCGGCGTTAATGGCAGGACGAATACCAGCGTTGAAGAGATCGGTCTCAAGGAAGATCTGTCCGTCGGTGATCGAAATCACGTTGGTTGGCACGAAGGCCGATACGTCACCTGCCTGAGTCTCAATGATGGGAAGCGCGGTCAGTGAACCGGTCTTGCCTTTGACGGCGCCGTTCGTGAATTTCTCAACCCACTCTTCGCTCACCCGTGCAGCGCGCTCAAGGAGGCGGGAGTGGAGATAGAACACGTCGCCGGGGAAAGCTTCGCGGCCGGGAGGACGGCGCAAAAGCAAAGACACCTGACGATAGGCAACCGCCTGCTTGGAGAGGTCGTCATAAATGATGAGCGCGTCTTCGCCGCGATCGCGGAAGTATTCACCCATGGTGCAGCCCGCATAGGCTGAGAGGTACTGCATCGCTGCCGAGTCGGAAGCCGTGGCCGCAACCACGATGGTGTAGGCCATCGCACCGGTTTCTTCAAGCTTGCGCACCACGTTCGCAATGGTGGAGGCCTTCTGACCAATCGCAACGTAGACGCAGAAAACATTCTGGCCTTTTTGGTTGATGATGGTGTCAACAGCCACCGCTGTCTTGCCGGTTTGGCGGTCACCAATGATCAGTTCTCGCTGGCCACGGCCCACAGGAACCATGGAGTCAATGGCCTTCAGTCCCGTTTGAACAGGCTGAGAAACGGACTTACGCCAGATCACACCGGGTGCAACCTTTTCAATGACATCGGTCATCTTGGCGTTGATGGGGCCTTTACCGTCGATGGGCTGGCCGAGAGCATTGACCACGCGGCCAATCAATTCAGGGCCCACTGGAACGTCAAGAATTCGGCCGGTGGATTTGACTACATCGCCTTCAGAGATGTTTTCGTATTCACCAAGGATCACGGCACCCACGGAGTCCCGCTCGAGGTTGAGCGCAAGGCCCACCACGTTGTTGGGGAATTCGAGCATCTCGCCCTGCATCACATTCGAGAGCCCATGAACACGACAGATGCCGTCAGTGACCGAAACCACGGTTCCCTGGTTGCGTGCGTCAGTGGCCAGGTTCAGGCCCTGGATTTTTGTTTTCAGCAGTTCGCTGATTTCGGAAGGATTGAGTTGCATTACGTAAACTCCTAGTTCGTCAGGGCAGTGGCCATGCGCGAAAGCTTGCCTCGCACAGACGCATCAAAGACTTCATCACCAATCGCGATCGACACACCGCCGATCAGCGAGGCATCCACAACAACGGAAACCTTGACCTTCTTGCCATGTTTTTGCTCAAGAAGATGGGTTAGATCGGCAACCTGGGCTTCAGTCATCGGGAAGGCCGAGGTCACTTCGGCGGAGATCACAGACTCTGCCGCGTTTTTAAGAGATTCATACAGAGCGCTGATTTCAGGCAGTGCCAACAGACGCTCGTTGTCGGCGAGCACAGTAAGGAAGTCTCGCTCGCTCTTGGAAGCCGAAGGTGTTGCCGAAGCAATGAGTTCAACCAGCTTGGCATTCGGAACCGATGGGTTACCGATGAGCGGCTGAATTTCAGGGGCAGCAACCACCTGAGCCATGGCCGAGAGCGATTCCGACCAATGGGCCAGCGATTTTTCTTCGCTCGCGAGGGCGAATGCGGCCTCCGCGTAGGGCCTGGCAATCGTGCGCAGTTCAGCCATGAATCAGAGTTCTTTCTTCAGGTTGGCCAGAAGGTCCGCGTGAGCCTGGGCGTTGACCTCGCGAGACAGGATCTGCTGCGCTCCCTTGACAGCCAGTGCGGCAACTTCTTCGCGAAGGCTATCTCTGGCCCGCTGCATGGCGGCAGCGGCTTCGGCCTCTGCAGCTTCGCGGGCCTGAGCGACCAGACGAGCGGCTTCGGCACGGGCTTCTTCAATCAGCGTGGCGCCCTGCTTTTCAGCCGAGCCACGAACATCCGAGGCTACATTTTTGGCCTTCGAGAGTTCATCTTGCACACGGCGTTCAACCGCAACAAGGTCGGCCTTGGCTTTGTCGGCAGCGGCCAAGCCGTCGGCGACTTTTCGAGCGCGTTCGTCGAGCGCCTTCATCACTGGAGGCCAGACAAACTTCATCGTGAACCAGGCCAAGATGAAGAACACCAAGACTTGGGCTAGTAATGTTGCATTCAGATTCACTTGGGAACCCTTTTCATCAGTTTATT
>JBBAQV010000029.1:0-11792 GCA_040400125.1 Burkholderiaceae bacterium | reverse complement strand
GCCGCTTTCTGAGCGATGGCTGGCAGGGTCATTGCCGCTAGGGATAGTGCGATTACTGTCTTTTTCATGAGGAGGCTCCTTGTTAAGTTCGATCCCTACGTGGACCGCCTATCCCTTAAGCGAAAGTCGTGCCAACTTGCATTTGGTCGTGGAATCCCCGTTCTGGGCGGGTTGGAATCGGTTTTTCCGGGGCCCAGCTTGCTTTTGACCGACATTGGTGCGCCGATTTGCACCAATGTGGTGCGGATGCGGATTTTCCCCAAGGGCCATGCTAAATTTCCCACATGGATAAAAACCCGTTTGCTTCCTTCCCGCCCCTTCCCAAGCCTTTGGCTGATTTCCAGGAAAAGCTTGGCGAGCTCGTGAAGACCTCGCCTGCTGCTGAAATGGAAAAGCATATGAAGGCGGCCTTGGCGGCTGCGCTTAGCAAAATGGAAGTGGTGACTCAGGAAGAGTTCGACATTCAAACCCAGATGCTCTCCCGCGCCTTAGAAAAGCTTTCAGTCTTGGAAAAGCGTGTGGCTGAACTGGAGTCGCGACCGAAGTCCTAGGGTTGATTTAAGTCTGAACTTAAGCTGACGTTTCAAGGCGCAGTTTCAAGACTCAACCCAGTTACTGGCCATTTGGTGGATAGCCGGGCGGTCCGGCCCTCTGAACAATCAGGAGGATGTCACTTTCCATCATTCATACACGCACCATTTCCGGCCTTCGCGCCCTGCCCGTTCAGGTTGAGACTGATCTTGCCAACGGGCTTCCTCATTTTTCCATTGTTGGCTTACCGGATGCCGCTGTGCGTGAAGCCCGCGATCGAGTTCGTGCCGCCATTCAGAATTCGGGCTTTGAATTCCCACAACGTCGGGTGACCGTTAATCTTGCGCCAGCCGATCTTCCCAAAGAGTCCGGACGTTTTGATCTGGCCATTGCGCTGGGTATTTTGGTGGCAAGTCAGCAGATTGAATCAAAACATGCCCAGGGCTTGCTTAGCCATTGGGAATTCGTGGGTGAGCTCTCGTTAACGGGAATGTTGTTGCCGGTGCGGGGCTCGTTTGCTCTGGCCATGGGTGTGGCCGATGACAAGGCGGCGAATCGGTCTTTGGTATTACCCAAGGCCAATCGTGCTGAGGCGTCGCTGACGCAATCCACGCAGCTCGCTTTTGCCGGCTGTCTGCGTGATGTCGCGGATTTTCTTGCCTCAGGTGATCTCAGTCATTCAGGCCACTCCCTGCTGCCCCCGCTTTCTGAAGATCCATCCAACAACCCGCAAGCAAACACCTCAAGCGGGGAAAACGACTGGTCGGATATTCGCGGTCAGGCAAGCGCCAAACGTGCGGCAGTGATTGCTGCTGCAGGAGGGCACAACCTTTTGATGTTTGGGCCGCCGGGCGTGGGTAAATCGATGATCGCTTCACGACTGCCCACCTTGATGCCACGACTCACCCAAGAGCAGGCCTGTGAACTTGCAAGCATTCAAAGCCTTGCCCAGGGAGTGAATCCTGTCAGCTGGCGACAACCTCCATTTCGCGCGCCACACCACAGCACACCCGCACGAGCGATTGTGGGTGGCGGCCAGCCCATTCGGCCAGGTGAACTTTCTTTGGCACACCACGGCGTTTTGTTTCTTGATGAGCTCACTGAATTTAGTCGTGATGCATTGGAGAGTCTTCGAGAGCCTCTTGAAACGGGAGAAGTGAGTGTGGTGAGGGTTCGAGAGCGAAGCATTTTTCCAGCGAGCATTTTGTTGGTTGCCGCCATGAACCCCTGCCCCTGTGGCTATTACGGCGCGAAAAATCTTCAACGGGTCTGTCGATGCTCTCCTGATCGTCTCCAGCGCTATCGTGAAAAAATCTCGGGGCCAATGCTGGACCGGTTCGATATGGCCGTTGGGCTTGCCACGGTCACGGTGGATGAACTCTCAAAGCAAGACACGGATGGACCGAGCAGCAATGAAATTCGCGTAACAGTCGAGCAGGCCCGCATCTCTCAAACAACCCGCCAGGCCAAGCCCAACGCCAAGCTGAGTGTTTCAGAGATGGCGCCGTGGGTTTTGCTTGACCAGGTTGGCCAGAAATTAATGGAACAGACTGCCAAGCAATTTGGCTGGAGCGCTCGGGCATGGCACCGAACCCTGCGGGTGGCACGCACCATTGCTGATCTTGAAGCAATGGATCAGATTCAAATTCCGCATCTGGCGGAAGCGATTGAGCTTCGACGGGCCATGGATATTCCGCAGGCTTAAGTTAGCGATGAAGCTCGCCATAAAGTCAGTGAGTGACTGGCCGTCGTCGAACGCCCATCAGACGGCTCAGGATATCTACATCAATCCTTTTCACGCTGTCTTGGCAGCAGCACGAGCCAGGCCAGAGCAAACCCCTGGCAGGCCACCCAGAAGAGAAAGGCAATGCGCAGGCCTTGAGCTTCCGACATCTGAAGAGTTGTCATCCAGTCGACAATCAGGCCAAGGCCCCACTGCATGGCAAAGGCTCCCACAAACACAATGAAGTTAATGGTGGTGCTGGCCCGCCCCGCCATGGAGACAGGAAAGGCCAGACTTGCTTTGGCGTAGCCCACGCCGGTGATGCAGGTGGCCGTCACCATCAATGACCATCCCAAGACCGAGTGATTCCAAAGGTCAAGCACAGCCGCTGCGGTCAGCAGTAAAAGCAGAAGCGAACCCACCTGAAGCACGCGATCAAGCGACCAGCCCCAGTCTTTGAAGCGCGTTCCAACATAGCTCATAGCCATATGGGAAAACATCACCACCACACCCAACACAAGCAGGGCAAAGGCGGCATCACTTGAGCTTTTTCCATCCACCACTCGAAACCATGGTCCCATCCACAAACCCTGAACCGCCAGAAAACCACCGTGAATGAATGTGGCAAAGGGAATCAGACGTTGTATCTCTCGATGCGCAAACACCTCCTTCACGCCCACCCAGGTGTCTCGCCAGAAGGGTCGATGATTGGGTTCGGGGTCTGGCAAGGGTGGAAGCCACCAGAGCAAGGCCAGAGTGGAGAGTACGAATAAGCCTGCGGTAAGCCAGAAAATGCCACGCCATCCGATGAGTGGCAGGGCAAGTTCAACAGGCACGGTGGCAATCAATGCACCCAGTGAACCCACCATCAGCATGAGCGAGGCAAGACTTGATTGCCGCTCTGCTGCAAAGCAGATTCGATAAGCCTTGTAAGAAGCCATCAGGCAGGCTGAGACCCCAAGGCCAATCAGCGCTCGACCGACCCACAGCCAGAAAAAGTTCACGGCCAGTGCGCTGATCACGCAGCCCAGAATCGCCAGTGTGAGCAGAATCAGTTCAATATTTCGGGGGCCTTTGCGATCGAGTAAGGCGCCCAAAGGAATCTGCATGGCCGCAAAAGTAAGAAGGTAGGCACCAGAGAGCAGACCAAGCTGTGATGCCGAAAGACCCAGCTCTGCGGTGAGCGGCTCGGACAACACGGCATTGACCGACCGCATCACATACGACAGCAGATAGGCTGCCGCAAAGGGCAGAAAAATCTGCATCACCCGGTAATGCTCGGTGGTGTGACCGTTAGCGGGGCTTAAAGCCATTGATGAATTGTTCTGCCTGTTCGTCGGACCATTCGGAGGCGGGCCCCACCACCAGCGCTTCCACAACTCGTTCAGCACCTGAGCCTTGGCCAAGGGTCACGGACCGCATCCAAAGCTGTGCTTCCACAGGGGCCTCATTGGCGGCCAGGCGCATCTGCCCATGCGCCTTGATGTCTGTGTAAGACAGCCCCTGAATGATGACGGTTGTTTTTTGAATGGATTCTGGCGTGGCTTGAATGTTCGACATCATCGCGGCTTCAATCGCGCGGCGGGTGGATTCTCCCGCCCGCGGGATGGAGCCAGTGGCAAAGAGTGTTTCTTGAATTTTGGCTGAGCGGAGTGTGAGTTCGACGGGGCTCTTTTGGCCTTCGATGGCAATGGGTCGGGTGACCTCAACGGGTTTGCCGGGGAACATGGCTGAACCACCAAAATCGTCCCGAATGACGCGCCAATCGTATTGGGGTGAACATCCGACAACCATCACGATCAGCAGGCTCAATAGCGCCGGCAGCCAAAGTCGTAACAGAAACCTTTCGATGGCTACTGCGCCTAGAATGAAGGGTCGGTTCATGACTGGGAGTGTAGCGTGATCGTTGAATTCAAAAGCAAGGCAACCGGCATCTTCATCATGACGGAGCCCGTGGCCAAGATGGTGTTCTCGGCCATGGGATTAACGTTTGAGCCCAAGGGAATCTTCACGGTTGAACAGGTGCCCATCATGCGTCAACGGCTGCAGCAGGCCATCGATGCATCGAAAGCCCAAGACAAGGCCCAACTTGAAGAGCACGATGAATCGGTGGCGGAAGGTGAAGCCATCGCACGCGATTTCCCCGTGGGGCTCTCTCAGCGCGCGTTTCCTTTGCTGGATATGTTGGCGGCCTCGGAACGCGATGGCGTTGCGGTGGTCTGGGGCGTTTAAAACCCAAGCGCTGGCGCAAGCCGGCTTCGAGCTTCGTTTTCATGGAGACCCGTGCGTTGGGCGTAGCTGCGCAGCTGATCTTCGTTGATGGAGCCAAGATTAAAGTAGCCCGATTCCGGATGCCAGAAATAAAAACCACTGACGGCAGAGGCTGGAAGCATGGCTAGGTTCTCCGTCAGGCTCATGCCGATGTCTTGGGTGTTCAATAGCTTGAACATCGCTTCTTTCACCGAATGGTCTGGGCAAGACGGATAGCCGGGAGCAGGACGAATGCCTTGATATTTTTCAGCAATGAGCTCTTCGTTGGAGAGCGATTCATTAGGCGCATAGCCCCAGAATTCCGTGCGGACGCGTTGATGCAGACGCTCGGCAAATGATTCGGCCAAACGGTCGGCTAGGGCTTTGACCAAGATGGCGTTGTAGTCGTCACCACGGGCTTCGTAGTCATTGGCTAGCTTGTCTGCACCTTCAATGCACACGGCAAAGCAGCCCAGGTAATCGGGAACACCACTGGCCTTATCGGCCACGTAATCAGCCAGGCACTTGTTGAATTCACCCGTGGGTTTCTGTGTCTGCTGGCGAAGCCCAAACCATGTCAGAACCGGTTCTTGTCGGGAGTCGTCGGCATAAAGCGTAATGTCTTCGGGTGCGGTGCGTTGCGCAGGCAAAATGGCAAATACAGCATTGGCCGTGAGCTTACGCTGGGAAACCAGCTTGGCCAGCATGGCCTTACCGTCGGCATAGACCTGTCTTGCCTGAACACCCACCACCTCGTCATCCAAGATGGCGGGGAATGGCCCAGCAAGATCCCAGGTCTGAAAGAAGGGCGTCCAGTCGATGGTGGCGACAAGTTCGTCAAGGTTGTAAGACTTCAACACACGCCGCCCCAGAGCCTTCGGCTTTGGTGGTGGCGTTTTGGTGAAATCAATTTTGGGCGCATTGCTGCGGGCCTCTTCAAGCTTGAGCATGGGGGCAGCAATTTTTGCGGCATGGCGCTCACGAAGCTTTTGATAATCCTGCAGCAATGTGCCTAGGTAAGCGCCCTTTTGAGCAGCGTCACTGGTGAGTGCTTGCGCCACTGGAACCGATCGGCTGGCGTCGGGCACCCAGATCACCGGGCCGGAGTAATGAGGAGCGATCTTCACCGCCGTGTGCACCCTGGAGGTGGTGGCGCCGCCAATCAGCAGTGGAATCTGTTTGCAACGACACCAGTCGTCGCGCTCCATTTCCTTGGCGACATGACTCATCTCTTCAAGCGAGGGCGTGATTAGACCGGAGAGACCAATGATGTCGGCATCGTGGTCTTTGGCCGCCTGAAGAATCTGCTGGGCCGGAATCATCACCCCCAGATTGACCACTTCAAAGTTATTGCACTGAAGCACCACCGACACGATATTTTTGCCAATGTCATGCACATCGCCTTTGACGGTGGCGATAATGATTTTGCCTTTTGCCTGGGTGTTGCCAGACGCCTTTTGTTCGGCTTCGATGTAAGGCACCAGATGGGCCACGGCCGCCTTCATCACCCGCGCCGACTTCACCACCTGCGGCAGAAACATCTTTCCTTGGGCAAAGAGATCACCCACCACGTTCATGCCCGCCATGAGCGGGCCTTCAATCACCTCAATGGGCCGGCCCTGACGCTCGGCAATCGCCGCCCGAGCCTCTTCGGTGTCTTCCACAATGAATTCAGTAAGCCCGTGGACCAGTGCGTGTTCAAGCCGCTTATTAACGTCAAGACCACGCCATTCGAGCTTGGCTTCTTCACGCTTACCGTCGTTTTTCAATTGGCCTGCGAATTCAATCATCCGCTCGGTGGCATCGGGTCGTCGGTTCAGCACGATGTCTTCGACCCGTTCACGCAGTTCTGGGTCAAGGTCTTCGTAGACACCCAACTGGCCGGCATTCACGATGCCCATGGTGAGCCCAGCCTTCACGGCGTGGTAGAGAAAGACGGTGTGAATGGCTTCGCGGGCAGGATCATTGCCGCGAAATGAGAAGCTGACGTTGGACACCCCGCCCGAAATCTTGGCGTAGGGAAGGTTGGCCCGTATCCAGCGGCAGGATTCAATGAAGTCCACCGCATAGGCGTTGTGCTCTTCAATGCCGGTGGCGATTGCAAAGATATTGGGGTCGAAAATAATGTCTTCGGCCGGAAAGCCCACCTCTTCGGTAAGAAGTTGGTAAGCCCGTGAGCAGATGGTCTTACGCCGCTCAAGGGTGTCGGCCTGGCCCTGGGTGTCAAAGGCCATCACGATGACGGCGGCGCCATAACGCCTGCAGAGGCGCGCCTGGCGAAGAAATTCTTCTTCGCCTTCTTTCATCGAAATGGAGTTCACCACCGCCTTGCCTTGCACGCATTTCAGCCCGGCCTCAATCACGCTCCATTTTGAAGAGTCGATCATGATCGGCACGCGGGAGATGTCCGGTTCAGAAGCGATGAGATTCAAAAACTTCACCATCGCCGCTTCCGAGTCAAGCATGGCCTCGTCCATGTTGACATCAATAATCTGGGCGCCGTTTTCCACCTGCTGTCGCGCCACGGCCACAGCTTCTTCGTATTCACCGGCCAGGATCAGTCGCGCAAACTGTTTTGAGCCTGTGACGTTGGTGCGTTCGCCCACGTTCACAAAGAACGAGGCCTCATCGATGTTGCAGGCCTCAAGGCCTGAAAGCCGAAGTTTTGGAGCCACTTCAGGAATGGCTCGTGGCGGAAACGATGTCACGGCCTTGGCAATTGCCGCGATGTGGTCAGGGGTGGTGCCGCAGCAGCCGCCAACAATATTGACCCAGTGCTGTTCGGCAAATTCTTTTAGAAATTCAGAGGTGATGGGCGGTGTTTCATCAAAACCTGTGGGCGCCATGGGGTTGGGAAGCCCCGCGTTGGGATAGATGCAGATGGCGGTGTCGGCGAGTTTTGAAATTTCCTCCACATACGGGCGCATCAGGGCTGCACCAAGAGCGCAGTTGAGCCCCACCGTCATGGGCTGGGCATGACGAACGCTATTCCAGAATGCCTCGACGGTCTGACCAGACAGGATTCGGCCCGAGGCGTCGGTGATGGTGCCAGAGATCATCAAGGGGTAACGCACGCCGCGTCGGTCAAAGACGGTTTCCAGGGCAAAAAGCGCAGCCTTGGCGTTCAGCGTGTCAAAAATGGTTTCTAAAAGCAGGAGGTCGGCGCCGCCATCGATCAGTGCATCAATCTGTTCGGTGTAGCTCGCCGCGAGCTGATCAAAATTCACATTGCGCGCGCCGGGGTCATTCACATCAGGTGAGATGGACGCCGTCTTGGGTGTTGGCCCAATGGCTCCCGCAACAAAACGCGGACGATCCGGGGTCGAGAATTTTTCGCAGGCCGCTTTGGCAAGCCTTGCGGATTCAAGATTCATCAGCCGAACAAGCTGGGGCAGATGGTAGTCATCCTGGGCGATGGAGGTGGCGCCGAAGGTATTCGTTTCAACAATGTCGGCGCCTGCGGCCAGGTATTGCTCGTGGATTTCCGAGATGATGTCGGGGCGTGTCAGAGACAACAGTTCATTGTTGCCTTTCACATCAATGCCACCGCGGGTCGCTTCCTCAATGGCGGCCGCGATCTCTGGCGCAGCCAGCTTCTTGCCCGTGCCTCGGTACTCTTCTTCGGACAGCTTGTACTGTTGAATCATGGTGCCCGTGGCGCCATCGAGCACAAGAATTCGGCGTGCGAGCTCTCGGCGAAGCAATTCAAAGGCAGGTGATTCAGGCAGTTTCTGGGGCATGGGAATGGTTCGCAATAAAACCCGTCGTCCTTTGCTCAGACCGTTTCGGCGGACAGGTTTGGGGTCAAGCGTTCTATTTTAGACCGAGGGCGCCTTGAAGCACCCATCGCAGCTCACGGGTTTAGCGGGTCTTCAGGCTGTCAAGCCAGCAGACCAAGCCGTCGCTATTAAGCTTCAGATCAAGGTCAAGCACGTCCAGGCACTGGGCTTGGGTGAGACCCACACGGTGCTCATCGAGCTGGCCCAGAAGCAGCGTGGTCAGATCTTCCCGGATCTTTGCCGCGCGGGCTTCGCCTGCCTGCTGGTGTCTGAGGGCAATTTCCGCGAACTGGTCTGTTTGTTTCAAAAGCTGGTTGCCCTGACGTTGCACATCTCTGACTTGGGCGTAATGGGTAATGTAGACGGCGGGAGGCTTGGCGGCCATCAGACGAGACATGGAGGTTTTAAGGTCCTCGGGAACAAACTGAGATGGCGATGAGGTCACAAAGATGAACGGTCCATGGGCGTTGTCAAAGTCCCGGTAAGAGATGCCGAAGGTGTCTCCGGTGAAAAAGCTGTTGGTTTTTGTGTCACGAATGTAGACATGGTGCTTTGCGTGGCCAGGGGCATCCCAGAATTCGAACTCTCGGCCGGCCAGCTTGACACTGGCGCCCTCGGGAGTTTCCACAATGCGATCCGCCGCAATAGGCGCCATGCCACCGTATTCCCTTTGCGCCATTTCAGCACCATAGACATCACAGACGGCTGCCCAGAGCTTCGATGGGTCGATCATGTGCCGCAGACCACGTGGATGCACCGTCAGTCGTGCATTGGGGCAGAGATTCATCAATGCGCCCGCGCCGCCGGCATGGTCCAGATGCACATGGGTGAGCAAAATCCAGTCCACATGTTCGGGTGCAAGGCCGAGTGCTGAAAGGGCGGCTATGACTCGGGGTGCGGCGTACTGGGTGGAGGTGTCAATGATGGCGACACGACCCTTTTCGACCACCAGATGTATGGCATCGAACTCGTCTCGGAAGTAACCGGAATCAATGGCATAGATGCCATCACCGAAGTCACGAACAACCGGGGTGATGAGGGGCGCATCACGATGATGATGGTGCAAGGTGGGATGGGTCATGGGCTTGGTTTCGCGTTCGTGCTTATGAAATGTTCATCCGGGGCTTAAACGATTTTGGTTTTGATTAAATCGGTCACCTGCTGGGGGTTGGCCTTGCCTTGGGATTTTTTCATGACCTGACCGACCAGCGCATTCATGGCCTTTTCTTTTCCGCTTTTGAATTCTTCAATCATCTTGGGATTGGCAGCCAGGACTTCATCCACCAGTGCAGCAATCAGCCCGGTGTCTTGAATTTGTTTGAGGCCTTTGGCCTCGATGACGGCGTCGGCCGAGGCATGTTCGCCGGCCCATAGCGAGGCAAAGACGTCACGGGCGATCTTGTTGCTCACGGTGCCATCGGCGACCCGAAGCAAGAGCCCCGCGAGCTGACCCGCATTGACTTTTGCTTCATGCATTTCAAGACTCTCGCGATTGAGATAGGTGGCGACCTCACCCATCAGCCAGTTGGCTGCGAGCTTGGCGAATTCTGGCGATGTGCTGCCGGCATGGTCGAGCACCGCAAAAAAGAAATCTGCCGAGGTGCGACTTGAGGCGACCATCGAGGCGTCATATTCAGAGAGGCCGAAATCACTGGCAAGACGGGCCTGAAGCGCGGAGGGCAATTCGGGCATGGCCTTTTTTACCTCGTCAATCCAGGCTTCTGAGATGACCAGGGGCGGCAGGTCGGGGTCGGGGAAGTAGCGGTAGTCGTTGGCGTCTTCTTTGGTGCGCATGGCTCGCGTTTCTTCGCGGTCAGGGTCAAAGAGGCGAGTTTCTTGAACGACCGTTCCACCATCTTCGATCAGTTCAATCTGACGACGAGCCTCGATTTCGATGGCCCGCTCGAGAAAACGAAATGAGTTCAGATTCTTAATCTCGCAACGCGTGCCGAATTCTTTCTGGCCCAAAGGCCTGACCGAGACGTTGGCGTCCACCCGGAAGGAACCTTCCTGAAGATTGCCATCACAGATTCCAATCCAGGTCACTAGGGTATGCAGCGCTCGCGCATAGGCTGCGGCCTCTTTGGCTGAACGCATCACGGGCTCGCTCACAATCTCTAAGAGAGGTGTTCCTGCCCGGTTCAGATCAATGCCCGAGCAACCCTGGGGCAGACCTTCAATCCCTTCGTGAATGCTTTTCCCCGCATCCTCTTCAAGATGAGCACGAGTGAGCTGGATCAGGCGGCCACCTTGCTCCGTCACGATGGGCACCAGCCCCCCACTGACCACAGGAATCTCAAACTGGCTGATCTGATAACCCTTGGGTAGGTCCGGGTAGAAGTAATTTTTTCGGGCAAAGACGGACCTTGGAGCGATAGCCCCCTGCACGGCAAGACCAAAACGAATGGCGCAGGCCACGGCCTCCCGGTTGAGCACGGGAAGCACCCCGGGAAGCGCCATATCCACCATGTGGGCTTGAGTGTTGGGCGCAGCGCCGAATGCCGTTGAGGCAGGCGAGAAAATCTTGGAGCGGGTGTTGAGCTGCACATGGCACTCAAGACCCAAAACAATTTCCCAGTTCATGATGGCTCTCCGATGACCAGGTCGGGGTGTCGGGTGTGCCAGTCGGTGACCGCCTGGAATTGAAAGCCAACCCTCAATAGACGGGCTTCTTGAAGCTTGGGCCCGATCAGCTGAAGACCCACGGGGCGCTGGGTGTGGCTGCCTTGACCAAAACCGCAGGGCAGCGACATTGCGGGAAGGCCGGCAAGGTTGGTGCCAAGGGTGTAGATGTCGGCGAGATAATCTTGCAAGGGGTCACTATTTGGGGCGTCGATGTTCCAAGCCACGGTTGGCGCCACTGGGCCGGCGATGACATCACAGGCCTCAAAGGCTGCTTTGAAATCGTCAGCCACCAGGCGCCGAACCTTTTGAGCCTGCAGGTAATAGGCGTCGTAGTAGCCATGGGAAAGCACGAAGGTGCCGATCAGAATGCGGCGCTTGACCTCGTGGCCAAAGCCTTCGGCGCGGGACCGGCTGTAGAGATCGGCCAGATCTTTCGGGTTGCTTGCACGGTGGCCGTATCGCACGCCATCAAACCGGCTTAGGTTGCTCGAGGCCTCGGCGGGCGCAATCACGTAATACGCTGGAATGCTGAGTGCCGTGCGCGGCAGGCTGACTTCGACGGTGCTGGCGCCAAGCGCGGTCATTGTGGCAATGGCGGCCTCAATGGGCTGGCGCACTTCGTCGCTTAGGCCTTCCCCAAAAAATTCCTTGGGTAGACCAATACGCAGGCCTTTGAGCGGTTTGGAGGGGTCATCCGAGAAGGGCTTGGCAATGTCTTTGGCGAAATTTTCTTCGGGCAGCTCAAGACTTGTGGAGTCTTTAGCGTCAAAGCCCGCCATGGCCGAGAGCAACACGGCGCAATCCAGCGCGGTTCGGGCCATTGGGCCGGCCTGATCAAGGCTTGATGCGTAGGCAATCATTCCCCACCGAGAGGCCCTGCCGTA
>JBBAQV010000028.1:0-11803 GCA_040400125.1 Burkholderiaceae bacterium | reverse complement strand
CTCTTCGCAAGTTTGGCTGCGAATTCCTCGGCCACCAAGAGCTCGTCACAGCCACGAAGGGCCGTCTCCATGGCGTGCGACACGGCATCCGTCATGGGCGGGGAGACAGTGGAGGGTTCGCGGGCTTCTGAATTCAACACTCAACTCTTTTCTGGGTGGCGCAGCTGAAAAAGAACGGCAAGGGCTTTCGGGGCGAAAACCGCCCTTCCAACCCATTCGAGGCTAGAATTTTAGCCCTTATGCCCCCCTTCAAACTTGAAAAACCGGAACGTCTCTGGACGATTGGCCCCGCCATCTTCGGCCTGGCCATGGCCATCATGACGGCGCTTGGCATTGCGGGCATCTCCGAGGCTGAATCCAGGCTGCTGTCGACCCAGATCGCCATCGAACTCAAGCCGGGCCGGCTTGAAGAACAGATCTCGGCGCTGTCCGCCCACGGGCTTGAACTCACCCGCGAAGACGAGGTTCGCCGCGGCGACTCCACCGACAGCCTGCTGACCCGCCTTGGCGTGGAGGATGCGGCGGCCCGGCAGTATCTTCGCCGTGACTCTCGAACGGCCTCAGTGCTGCGAGGCAATGTGGGACAAAACGCCCTGGTCACGACGGACCTGCAGGGCAAGCTTTTACGTCTGCAGATGATCAACAAGCTGGATGCCTGGATTGTTGAAAGAACCGGTGAAGGCCAATTCACCACACGCACAGCAAGGCTTGGCCAGGAAACCCGAATCGAGCACCGATCCGTTCAGGTCGGGCGGTCATTTTTTGCGGCCATGGACGAGGCCAATGTTCCTGAGTCCATCACGGAACAGGTGGTGACCTTGTTTGAATCCGATCTGGACTTTCGTCGTCAGGTGAAGCCCGGCGATATCGTGCGGGTGATCTATGAAAACCAGCTGGTGGGTGGCCGCGGCATTGGGGTTTACAAGCTGATTGCGGTGCGTTTTGAGGCAGGAACCACCACCTATGAGGCGCTCTTTTTTGAAAACCCGGAAACCGGAAAATCCAATTACTACGACGCCCAAGGACGTTCGGTGAAGCGAGGCTTTCTTGCAGCACCTCTGCGCTACACCCGAATGTCATCCGGCTTCACAAGCTATCGGCTGCATCCACTCTTTGGAGACCCGCGTGCTCACCGCGGGGTGGACTACGCGGCGCCCACGGGTACACCGGTTCGCTCCGTGGCCGATGGGGTGGTGATCTCCCGCGGCTGGAGCAGCGGCTACGGCAATACGGTGGAAATCAAACACAACGAACGTTATTCCACCCTGTATGCCCACCTCAGCGGCTTCGCTGATGGGCTCACGCGTGGAAAATCGGTGCAAATGGGTGAAGTCATCGGTTTCGTGGGGTCAACAGGCTGGGCCACCGGGCCGCATCTTCACTATGAATTTCGTGTGAACGGCAGGCATGTGGACCCGAGCCAGATTCTTGCCGAAAACCCACAGGTGCCGTCACTCAAAGGCCGCGAACTTGCCGCCTTTGAGAAGGTTGCCGCCGATCTGCGCAACCGTCTGACCCTTCTCGACAGCGTGAACACCGCCAAGGTGCAATAAGTGTCGAGCCCAGCCCATTCGTCATTCACCAAAGGGCGTTACGCCGGTGTGATGACCGGCACAAGCCTGGATGGAATTGATGTCGCCATCATTCAGGTTCAGCCATCAGGTGGCATGACCCTTCTGGGCAGTCAGTCATTCCCATTCGAACCCGCCCTGGCCCAGGCCCTGATGCGGCTGCAGGCCCCAAACGACAACGAGCTTTTTGAATCCGCCATCACGGCCAATCGTTACGCTGATGCTGTTTCTTCTGCCATTCTTTCCACTCTTCAGCCATTGGGTCTCAAGCCCCAAGACATCGATGCGGCGGGTGTGCATGGCCAGACTCTTCGGCATCGTCCCGATCTTGGTTTTTCAATTCAGCTGAATGCTCCGGCACGCATTGCCGAGGCCACCGGAATTACGGTGGTCTCTGATTTCAGAAGTCGTGATCTCGCCGCAGGCGGTCAGGGTGCGCCGCTGGTGCCCGCCTTTCACCGAATCATGGTGGATTCAGGCAAAGAATTAAAGCTGACAAGCAAATCTCAATCCTCGGCCGAGGCGGTGGTGAATATCGGGGGCATCGCGAACATCAGTTGGCTGGGCAGCCAGACACTGGGTTTTGACTGCGGCCCAGGCAACATGCTGATGGATCTCTGGATTCGCCAACACCAAGGCCTTGACTTTGATCAAGACGGCAGCTGGGGAAGACAAGGGCAGCTGCAGGAGCCCCTTCTGAAGGTGATGTTGAGCGAACCCTTCTTTCATCAGTCGCCGCCCAAAAGCACTGGCAGGGATCTCTTTTCTGAATCCTGGCTCAACGACTGTCTTGCGCGTGCAGGCTGCGCGAAGACAGCGCCGCAGAACATTCAGGCAACTCTGCGTGTGCTCACTGCACAGGCGATTGCCCAGGAGCTTCATCGTCTTGAAATGACGACCCATGAAACACTGAAGAATGTCTGGGTCTGCGGTGGTGGTGCCCGCAACAAAGCGCTGATGGAAGAGATTCATTGGCAGACCCAACATCAACTGGGCCGGCCCATTGTTGTCGCCAGCACCCAGACCATGGGCTGGGACCCACAGTTGATCGAGGCCTGCGCTTTTGCCTGGCTCGCCGCACAAACGATGCACGGCCTTTCGGGAAATCTTCCCGCAGTCACAGGTGCCCGCGGAGAACGAGTGCTGGGGTCGATTACGCCAGCTGCTCGTCCACCCACTCCAGCCAATGCCTGACAGGCGTTGATGTTCCCGACTGCAGGTGGGTGATGCAGCCCACATTGGCGGAAAGAATCATGGCGGGTTGATGAGCCGAGAGCGCGGAAAGTTTGCGCTCTTTCAGTTCGGATGAAAGCTGGGGCTGCATGACCGAGTAAGTGCCCGCCGAGCCACAACAGAGATGACTGTCGGCTACCGGCACCAGTTTGGCCCCAAGCGCGGTGAGCAGTTTTTCAACCGTCCCACGAATCTTCAGGCCATGCTGAAGGGTGCATGGCGGATGAAAGGCCATGGGCTTTTCTGTTGGTGCAGACGAATCCTTGGCGCGACGTTCAGCCATTCGCTGCTGCAGTTCCGGCAGCAACGATTCGAGAAACTCGATCGGGTCACGCGTCAACTCACTGACACGTCGTGCACGGTCCGCATACGCTGGGTCTGAGGCCAGAAGGTGTCCGTAATCTTTCACCATCACGCCACAGCCGCTGGCGTTCACCACAATGGCTTCAATGCGATTGGCCTGAATGTCGGGCCACCAGGCGTCGATGTTGCGACGCGCATCGGCAAGCCCCCCCGCGGCGTCCGCAAGATGATGTTTGATCGCGCCACAACATCCCGACCCGTTCACTGTGGCGCCGGTGATGCCAAGGACATCAAGCACCCGAATGGTGGCCGCATCAATGCCAGGAAGCATGGCAGGCTGCACACAGCCTTTGAGAAGAATGACCCGCCGCGCATGCTGCCGACTGGGAAGCACACCGGGCGCCCTGTATTGCGGTACCTTGGCCTTCAGAGCTTTAGGCAAGAGGCCTCGCACCGTCTGCCCCGCACGCATGGCCGGCGTAAACAAGGGCGAGCTCAATCCTTTTTTCAGCGCGGTGCGCATGAGTTTTTCTGACCATGGTCGAGCCACGCGGGCCTCGACCATTTCACGGCCAAGGTCAACAAGCCTGCCGTATTCCACACCCGACGGGCAGGTGGTTTCACAGTTGCGGCAGGTAAGGCATCGATCAAGATGGATCTGGGTCTCGCGGGTGACCGGTGCGCCCTCGACCATCTGCTTGATCATGTAGATGCGTCCACGGGGGCCATCCAGTTCATCACCAAGAATTTGGTAGGTTGGGCAGGTGGCCGTGCAGAATCCGCAGTGCACGCAACGCCGAAGAATTTCTTGGGCTGCTAAGCCTTCGGCAGTGTTCGCAAACTCGGGGGCAAGGGTGGTTTCCATGGCATTACAAACCTGGGTAAAGACGGCCGGGATTAAACAAGGTGTCAGGGTCGATTTCGCGCTTGAGGCGTTGATGAATCTTCATGAGTGCGGGCGAAATTTCAGAAAACACGCCCTGCGATCGACGGGTCTCAGGCAGTACGGAACGAAACAGGGTGGCATGGCCTCCGGCAGCGCGAGCGATCTGACGAATTCGATCGGCTGGTGCATCAGTTTGGATCCAACGCAAGGCGCCGCCCCATTCGATGAGCTGAGGCTCGGCGAACTGATTCGATAGCGGGGCCACACTGGGAACGGAAAGTCGCCATAGCGCAACCGTCGGATTGGCTGGATTTAACTTGAAAAAGTTGTCGGCATGGTCACGCAGCCCCTGCCAGAGCGAATGGGCTGAGGCTTGCGAAAGCTTTTCGCCGCCAAGCTTTTGAATGGCTGCAGTTACAGCCGCCACAGCCCCGGCAAGACGAATGTAAAAGCGGCCATCCCTCCAAACGGTGGCCACCATCGGCAAGGGCTGTCCTGCCCATCGATTCGCGGTGTCAATGGAATCTTGCGCCGACATCTCAAAGACCAGGGTTTCATCCGCAGGTGGTTTGGGCAAAACCTTCAGCGAGACATCGACAATCAGCCCCATGGTTCCCATCGCACCGGTGTTGAGCCGAGACAGGTCATAGCCCGCCACGTTTTTCATCACTGTGCCGCCATAGCGCAGGGGTGTGGCCTGAGCATCGAGCACCGTCATGCCAAGAACAAAATCTTTGGCAGCGCCCGCGGACATTCGGCGTGGGCCCGAGAGCCCCGTGGCCATCATGCCGCCCACGGTGCCTTGCCCATTAAAGCGCGGGGGCTCAAAGGCCAGCATCTGACCGGACGCATCAAGCGTTTGTTCAAGTTCAATGATGGGCGTGCCCGATTTCGCAACCACCACCAGTTCGGTAGGGTCGTAATCGACAATGCCTTGGTGGCCTTGCGTGGAAAGAAGCTTCGATTCGTCGCTGGAGGGGGGGCCATAAAACGCCTTGGACCCATGGCCTTCGATCCGAATGGACTGGCCTTGCGCCCGTGCCTCGCGAATGGTGTCGATGGCCTGTTGAAGCCAGGCGGAATCGTGTGAAGGGCTTGCCGTCATTTTAGAAACGCGGAAGCTCAGGAAACTTCAGGGCGCCCCGATGCACATGCATCTTGCCGTATTCCGCACAGCGTGACAGGGTGGGAATGGCCTTCCCGGGGTTCAACAAACCCGCCGGGTCAAAGGCGCGCTTGACGGCAAAAAAGCTGATGCGCTCTTCTGGCGAGAACTGCACACACATGCTGTTGATCTTTTCAAGACCCACACCATGTTCGCCAGTGACCGTGCCACCAAATTCCACACAGAGCTCAAGAATTTCCGCGCCGAAGAGTTCCGCACGATGGAATTCACCGGGGTTGGCGGCGTCGAAAAGAATCAGAGGGTGAAGGTTGCCGTCGCCCGCATGAAACACATTCATGCAACCCAGGCCGTACTTCACTTCCATTTCGGCAATTCGCTTAAGCATCTCGCCCAGACGACGCCGGGGAATGGTGCCGTCCATGCAGTAGTAATCGGCCGCCACACGACCAGCTGCAGGAAAAGCGTTCTTGCGGCCCGACCAGAAACGAAGGCGCTCGTCTTCAGATTCCGACACCCGCATCTGCGTAGCGCCACTGGCCGAAAGCACCGCCTTCATGCGGCCAATTTCTTCTTCGACTTCCTCGGGCGTGCCGTCGGATTCACAGAGCAAGATGGCTTCGGCATTGAGGTCGTAACCAGCGTGAACAAATTCTTCCACCGCCCCCGTGGTCTTCTTGTCCATCATCTCAAGACCGGCGGGAATGATGCCGGCTGCAATCAGGTTGGCCACTGCCACACCCGATTTTTCAACGTCGTCGAAGGAGGCCATGATGACCCTGGCCAGCTGAGGCTTGGGAACAAGCTTGACCGTGACCTCGGTAACCACAGCCAGCATGCCCTCGGAACCGATGACCGTCGAGAGCAGATCAAGACCGGGGGAATCGAGCGCTTCGGAGCCAAGCTCGATGATCTCGCCCTCGATGGTGACGCCGCGAATGCGCAGCACGTTATGAACGGTTAGGCCATATTTCAGGCAGTGCACGCCACCGGAATTTTCCGCCACATTGCCGCCAATGGAGCAGGCAATTTGAGACGAAGGGTCCGGCGCGTAATAAAGGTTAAATGGCGCGGCGGCCTCCGAGATCGCAGCGTTGCGAACACCCGGCTGCACGCGAGCAATTCGTGCCACCGGGTCGACACTGAGAATGGTTTTCAGCTTCGCCAGTGACAAGACCATGCCGCCACGATGCGGAGTGGCGCCACCGGACAAACCGGTGCCGGCACCGCGGGCCACCACCGGCACATCAAGCCGGCTGGCAATCTTCAGAATTTCAACCACCTGGGCTTCGTTGTGCGGCAACACCACCACGGCCGGCATCTGACGGTAGCCCGCGAGGCCGTCGCATTCATAGGGTCTGAGTGATTCCGGCGTGGCCAGCAGACTTTTTTCTGGCAAGACCTTGGCCAGTTCCCGAAGCAGGGTGTCTCGGGACGAGGCCTCCATCGGCTGAGTGAAGTCTGAGAATCGAAGTTCGCCAAGATGCAGTTCGCGCGGTGCATTCATAAGCTTTGGGCGTTGCAGAATTGATCAGAAAATCAGTATAGGGGAAGAAGCCCTACTGTCCGTAAAAACCCTTGCGGTTAAACTCTGGCCCATGGCCAACCGACTCACCACCATCACCACCCGCACCGGAGACGACGGCACCACCGGTTTGGGTGACGGCTCACGGGTGAGCAAAGACCATGCGCGCATTGAAGCCATGGGAGATGTCGACGAACTGAATAGCCAGATTGGTCTCTTGCTGACCGAGCCCATGCCAAGCGCCATTGCACTCTTGCTGACCGACATTCAACACGACCTCTTCGACCTGGGCGGTGAGTTGTCGATTCCTGGTTTTGAGCTTTTAAAAGTGGAACAGGTGAAGCGTCTTGACGACGCCATTGCCCATTGGAACGAATCGCTTCCAAGGCTTGCCGAATTTATTCTCCCAGGGGGGGCACGGGCCTCGGCTCAGGCCCATGTCTGTCGCACCGTTGCCCGTCGTGCCGAACGAAAGGTTGTGGTGCTCAACACCTCAACACCGGCCGTCAGGGCTGAGGTGATGCAATACCTGAACAGGCTTTCTGATTTGTTGTTTGTGCTTGCCCGAGTCTTCAACCGAAGCCCCGAATGCGGGGGTTCCGGCGAAGATGTGTTGTGGCAACGACAGCGCAGCTGAGTGAATTAAGCGGCGGAGCTTTCAGCAAGTTTCACGCGGCGTGCACGAACCGCCTGGGCAAGGTTGTCAAGAATCTTCAGGCTGCCGTCCCAGTCGATGCATCCGTCGGTGATGCTCTGGCCGTAGGTGAGTTTGGCGCCAGGCACCAGGTCTTGCCGGCCACCCACCAGATGGCTTTCGACCATCACGCCAAAAATTCTCTGATCGCCCGCGGCCACCTGTTGGGCAATCACTTCCGAAACCGGAAGCTGATTTTCGGGTTTCTTGTTGCTGTTGGCATGGCTCATGTCAATCATCAGACGGCAAGACATATTCGCCGCTGAGGCTTCCTTGCATGCCGCATCCACACTGGCGGCGTCGTAGTTGGGAGCCTTGCCGCCACGCAGAATCACATGGCAGTCTTCATTGCCGCCCGTGGAAACAATGGCTGAAACGCCGCCCTTGGTCACCGACAAAAAGTGATGGGGGTGGGCTGCGGCCTTGATGGCATCAATGGCAATGCGCAGATTACCGTCGGTGCCGTTTTTAAATCCAACCGGGCATGACAGGCCGGATGCTAGTTCACGGTGCACCTGCGATTCCGTGGTGCGAGCACCAATGGCGCCCCAAGACACCAGATCGGCGATGTACTGCGGCGAGATCATGTCAAGGAATTCGGTGCCGGCAGGCAGCCCAAGCTGATTGATGTTCAACAACACCTGGCGTGCCATTTTGAGACCCAGATTGATGTCAAAACTGTTGTCAAGCTTTGGGTCGTTGATCAGGCCCTTCCAGCCCACGGTGGTGCGCGGCTTTTCAAAATAGACCCGCATCACGATCTCCAGGTCTTTGGCGTGATGCTCACGCTGCTGTACAAGGCGCTGGGCATATTCCAAAGCCGCTTTCGGGTCGTGAATGGAACAAGGCCCGATGATGACCAGCAAACGATCATCCATTTCATGAAGAATTCGATGAATGGACTGACGGGTGTTGCTCACCAGTTCAGCGGCTGCATCCGTGATGGGAAATTCCCGAACCACATGGGCCGGAGGTGCAAGTTCTTTGATCTCCCGAATGCGGAGGTCGTCGGTTCGAGAGAGAGATTGGGGCTGGGCTTGAGTAGTCATAGCCCCCATTTTAGCCTGCGGTGCCGCCGACGGTGAGCGCCTCGATGCGCAGCGTGGGCTGGCCCACGCCCACGGGAACGCTCTGGCCCTCTTTGCCACAGGTGCCCACGCCTGAATCGAGTTCCAAGTCATTGCCGATCATGGTCACCCGAGTCAGGGCGTCGGGCCCGTTGCCAATGATGGTCGCGCCTTTCACGGGGTACTGGATCTTGCCGCCCTCAACCCAATAGGCTTCCGAGGCCGAGAAAACAAACTTGCCGCTGGTGATGTCCACCTGACCGCCGCCGAAATTCACCGCGTAGAGGCCACGATCAAGCGAGGCGACGATCTCTTTGGGGTCATCCCGGCCGGCCAGCATGTAGGTGTTGGTCATGCGGGGCATGGGCAGGTGCGCGTACGATTCGCGTCGGCCATTGCCCGTGGGTGCAACCTTCATCAGACGGGCGTTAAGAGAATCCTGGATATAGCCGCGCAAGATGCCGTCTTCAATCAAGACCGTGCACTGGGTGGCCTGACCTTCGTCATCAATGTTCAGCGAGCCCCGCCGGTCGGCAAGCGTTCCGTCGTCCACCACGGTCACGCCCTTGGCGGCCACCTGCTGGCCAATTCGTCCAGCGAAAGCGGACGATCCTTTTCGATTGAAGTCACCCTCAAGGCCATGGCCCACCGCTTCGTGCAAAAGAACGCCAGGCCAGCCGGGCCCAAGCACGACGGGCATGGTGCCCGCGGGTGCGGGGCGTGATTCCAGATTCACCAAGGCCTGACGAACCGCTTCATTCACATAATGTTCAATCAGGGTGTCGGTGAACATCAAGAGATTCTGTCGACCACCCCCACCGCTTGAGCCCTGCTCTCTTCGGCCAGCCTGCTCAACAATGACCGAAACGGAAAGACGAACAAGCGGACGAACATCGGCGGCCATCACTCCGTCGCTGCGCATGACCATGACCACGTCGTATTCACCTGCCAACGACGCCATCACCTGGGTCACCCGGCTATCCTTCGCCCGGGCCAGACGTTCCACACGGCCAAGAAGATCCACCTTGTCTTGTGAACTTAATGCCGCGAGAGGGTCGAAGTCGCCATACAAAATCGTGGGCGGCACAGAAAGCTTGGCCGAAGCCGAAGGTTTCACTTTGGCGGACTGCCCTGCCCGGGCAATGGCACGCGTGGTGACTGCTGCCTCGCGAAGGGCCTGCGGACTGAGAACATCGGAATAGGCGAAAGCGGTTTTATCGCCGCTCACGGCGCGAACACCCACACCCTGGTCAATCGAGAAGCTTCCACTTTTAACGATGCCCTCATCCAGGCTCCAGGCTTCGGAACGGGTGTATTGAAAGTAGAGATCAGCGAAGTCCACGCGATGCTGAAAGATATCCCCAAGCGCACCGTGAAGGTGTTGCTCAGTCAGGCCGTAAGGCTCAAGCAACAAGGACTGGGCGGTGCCCAATGCGGCGATGGCGGCGTCAGCTGGCTTCATGAACGGGTTCCAATGACTCGATGATTAAGAGCCGGTAAGTTTAGGCGAATCTCTTGCATCCGATGGTGGTCAACCTCACCCATCACCAGGCCTTCGCCTTCAGACTGCTGGTCGACAATCTCACCCCATGGGTCCACCAGCATGCTCTGGCCCCAGGTGCGCCTGCCGTTTTCATGGGTTCCCCCTTGCGCGCTGGCCAGCACATAGCACTGGTTTTCAACCGCACGCGCACGAATGAGCAGTTCCCAGTGGGCTCGGCCCGTGGTGTAGGTGAAAGCGGCAGGCATGACAATCAGATCAAGCGGGGCCGCCGCGCCAAGATTTCGGTAGAGCTCTGGAAAGCGAAGGTCGTAACAGACGGATAAGGCCGTGCGTCCGGCAATGGTGTCAACCGCCACGGGCTGACTGCCTGGGGTGATGGTCTTGGCTTCGTTGTAGCTTTCTTGGCCCCGGGTGAAGGCAAAGAGATGAATCTTGTCGTAACGGGCAACCTGCTGCCCCTGCGGGTCAAACACCAGAACCGAGTTCCGAACATGATCGGGTGATTCATCCACCAGGGGCACAGTGCCGCCAACAATCCAGACCTTGTGCTTGGCTGCTGTCTCCGACAAAGCCCGTTGAATGGGTGACTCCGCACCCAGGCCGTGCGGTTCACGCACCCTAACCTTGTCCGTCTCATTGCCCATGATGCAAAAGTACTCGGGCAAGAGAACAAGCTTTGCGCCACGCAAAGCAGCCTGCTCCACCCAATGCTGCATGCGCTGCAGATTGTCCTCAACCCGAGGCGTGCTCACCATCTGTACCGACGCTACACGAATAGGCTCTGACATGAATCACCTCACTTTGAATCAGTTCCGTCGGCAGGGTCCGACGAGCGCATCTCTTGACGGTTGCTGTCGATCTGCCGCTTCACGGGTGTCACCATGGGCTCATCCCAACGGCCCGTGACCTGGTATTCGTAAGAAAGAATTTCTCGAACGGGGTTTCGCAACACATACTGGGCCAGGAAAGCGCCAAGGCCGACTGCCGGATTCACCAAGGCGGCATAACCCAGCGACGCCAGGCCCGCATTGACCTCGGGCAGAACCAGCACACGAAGATTCTGGGTTTCGTCCCTCAGGTTGGCCGAACCTTCAAGAAGCACAGAGGCCTGCACACCGATGATGCGAAGGTTCTGGGTGCTGGCCTGACCGCTCAGGAATTCCAGGTTGCCTCGAATGCGTTCGTAGGTAAAGCCCTCTGAAAAAACATCGCGAAAATCAAGCTTGATGCGACGTGTCAGAGACTGCAGGTTCACCACACCAATCAGCCGGGCGAGCCCTGGCTCTGTTTTGAGAAATTGGCCCTGCTCAAGATCAAGTTTTAATGAGCCGCTTAACGCCGCACCTGAAAATTCAAGGGGCGAGCCAGGCCAAAGCAGGCGGCCTTCAATCTCACCCTTGGTGTCGCGAACCACCCCGGGATAGCCAGAACGTTTCAGCAAGGCGCCTGCATTCGAAATCTTAAGCTTCAAATCAAGCGTGGTTCTTGACCTTGGAGCACCCTTGGCCGGTGATGCAAACATCGACCACTGCCCCTTGCCAGTTAGAGTTGCATCGGAATTCATCATGGTGAACTGCTGAACATTCCACGCCCGATTGGTCACATCGGGTGAGGCCTCGAGTTCTAGTCGACCCCAGCGACGTTCCCCCACACGAAAATCGCTGATTTCCAAATTCACCCGCGGCCAGCTCTGCGCCACCGATTCAGAGGGGGCGGTGGCGTTGTCCTGATCGTTCGACTGAGGCCGCTCGAGCCACAGCCTGGAAAGCTTGGCCTGAAGCAAAGGGCTCTGCTGACGGCCCTGAGGGGTTGTCACCAGGTTCGCCTGGTGTTCCCGAGCAGGAAGCCAACGAATCTGGCCGGCCGCCGTGGGTGACTCAAGATCAATCAAGGTTTC
>JBBAQV010000027.1:0-11823 GCA_040400125.1 Burkholderiaceae bacterium | reverse complement strand
GAAGCCAACGAATCTGGCCGGCCGCCGTGGGTGACTCAAGATCAATCAAGGTTTCAAGTTGGTCGCCACCCACACGACGAATGGCAGCATTCAGATTGGGTTGATTGGTTCGAACCCGCCATGACTGAGACCCAGACGACTGATCAAGGCTTACCGACATGGCCCATGAATCAGTCGCGGATTTACGAAGCGGCAAGGGAAGCTTGCTGGCCAGGCCCACGAGATCGCTGTTAATTACCGCGGTGATTCCTGAACCCGAAGTTTTGATGGACGCCCGATAGGAGGTCTGACCCGAGAGGCGGCCTTCGATCGACGGGCCAAGGCTTTCAGAGACCCAGCGCTCAAGGCCCCTTGCCTGAGCCTGGCCTTCGATTTCAATCGGATGCTGATGCACCGATGCGCCCTCTCGTTTGCTGACTTGAATGGAGCCGCCAAGTGCCTGGCCTTGCAGTTCAAGTGACTCCAAGCCACGACGGCTAATGGATGCCGAGCCCGAACTTAAGGTGATCACAGGGAGGCTCTTCGAATAGCGGAACTCGCCTTTGCCCAGACGAAGATTGGCATTCACCTTGGAATTCTTGCTCTCCGTCAGATCAAGCGCCATAGAAAGCGCAAGCGTTGCCGCCCCGCGTCCCGACATCTCTGAGGTGATGCCATCCAGCTGAGCAAGTAGCGGCGATTGATTCACACCGTCAATCAGGTTTTGCAAATCACCAGAGAGTTCGCCCTTCAGGTTCAGAATCGGGTGCCACGCATTAAGATCCTCCACGGAGGCTGTCACACCGCTTAAAGCAAGCCGACTCATCTCGGCACTCGATGCCTCCAAGCGAAACTGCTGTCGCTCGAAGATGACATCCGCTTTGACCTTGCTGATCTCGGGCCAGCCGGGGGCAGGCCTGATGCGGCCATCCGCCGTCTTGGCTTTCACCCAGAAGACTCCTTGCGCGGGGTCGCGAAAGGGGAAGTCGGCAAGCTTGCCTTGAAGTTTGTATTCACCCGTGTAGGGTTTGGAATCCAGCAGTGAATTGGTGATCCATGTCCGGGTGTAAGGCCCCACCGACGATGGAAGATAGACATGGATTCGCGAAGGGCTGGCTCGAAGAATTTTTCCGGTCAGGTCAACTTCGCCTGCGCCCTGACCCGCCCAGCGGTAAGTGCCTTTCGTTGCCACCGAAAGATCGGCATTGCTTGCGGCAACTTCACGAATGGTGAGGTTAAGTTCGGGGCGTCGATCACTGCCTTCCGCGGCAAAGAGGTCTTGCGATGTCCAGTGTGCCCGTGCCTCGAGGGTGTCGAATGAAAAATCTTTTGTCGGAAACACATTGGGGAAGCTCAGCTGGACCTGGCGGCTGTTGATCTGAATTTCTCCGCCACCCTCCGTCGCTTTCACTGAACCGGACACGCCTTGCGCACCCGGCCTTGTGCCACCGGCCTGAAGGGCCAGATTCGAGAAATCCGACTCCAAGGCAAAGCTTTGGATGACGCCCAACGATTCACGCCAGCGAAGTTCGAACTGGCTGAGTTCCCCACGAGGCTGAAGTTCATCCATCGCTCGAAGCCAACGCGGAGGCAAGGGCAATCGGCTCATGAGCCAGATGCCCGAATTCAAGTTCAGGCTTTTGGAGTCCACACGCACCGAGGTGCTGTCGCCCGCCTGATTCTGTTCAACCTCGACTCGGGCCGAGGGAATCGACAAGGCGTCAGGAAGGCCTGCAGCAGTCAATTTCAAATCGCTGACATGAATCGTTTGGCGAAGGGCCGAGATCTCGCTTTCAATGTTTCCAGTCATCGCCTGAAATTTCAGCGGTGGCCGAGTCTTTCCCCACTGCATGGCCACATCGTTCAGATCAACATCAAGCTCGAGATGATCAATCGTGGCTTCGTCAATGGCCACGCTGGCCTTCAGTGCGCCCTGCCCCGAGAGAACCTGCGCCCGAAAGGCCTTGGGCAGGTGAATAAAGTCAAAAAGACGGGATAGATCCACCCGGGTGAAGGCCACATCGGCCTTGCCCACCCAGCGGCTTAGATCGGCGGCCGAGCCAAAGACAGAATGGCGAAACTTTCCATCCAGACGAAACCGATCACCAAGACTTGCATCCGGTGTGGCCTGCAGCTTCCAGCGATGCGAAATAAAAAAATTATTCATCGACGCCGACACGGACGACAGCGATGTGCTTTTCTGTCTTGCGGCGTCACGCCACACCAAACTGGCGTCGTCCAGGCTAAAGCCCCCTTGGCGCAAAAGCCAGGTCAGCGTTCGGCTTTCACCTTCCGAGGTGTCGGGCGTCAAGCCCGCAAACGAGAGCAGGCCGCTGGCCTGACGCTCCACCACAATCCGCGGGCTTTGCAGATGAATCTGACTGAATACAGGCTGCTGATGCCAGAGTGCGGCGATGGATCGAAGCCCAAGAACCGCCTGAATTTCTTTCACCTCCAGGGTGCGCTCGCCTTTGGCAGAATAAAACTCAAGCTGGGTAAAACGAATGCGCGGCGTCCATGGATTGGCCCAATCGGCCACCACCGGGCCGGCTTGAAGCGTGACCCCACGCAGAGAAAGGCTCTGTGAAAAACCTGCCTTGGCCTGCTCGGCCCATTGCGGTACCGAAGGCCAGATCCAGATCCGAACCACCAACAGCAACGCCACCCACCCCAGCGCCAACACCAGCAACAAACCAAGCGCCAGGCGTATCCATCGTCGATAAGAAGGTTTAATTCGGGCAAGCCCTTGCGTTAGCATGGGTGGAATTCTTGCACAGGAACGCCTCTTGATGCCCTCGTTCAGCGCACCACAAGACCCGAATTTCATGCCTCACCCTGCGTATCAGGCAGCGCTTACGCACTCTGCCTTCGCCCAACGTGTTCTGCCTCGGCTTTCTGAAAGCAACCAGCTTCTCGATGTTGACCTACCCCTGAGCGCTGAGCGTCTGGCCCAGCACTTTCAACAGGTCTGGCCACAGGCGGACCCGCGTTCCGAAAACGGTGCTGAAGCCATTCCCGCGCAGCTGCGTCAGTTTCGAAATAGTGTCGTGCTGGCCATCATGGCCCGTGATCTGTCCGGGCTTGCCAGCTTTGATGAAACCCTTGAGGCCATCACGGCCCTGGCCGACTTCACCATCAACGCCGCCTATCAAACCGCCATGACCCATGCGATTCGTCAGCATGGCATTCCAAGGGACCAAAGCGGTCAGCCCCAAGACCTGCTGATCGTGGGCATGGGCAAGCTTGGTGGGCGAGAGCTCAATGTGTCGTCGGATGTCGACCTGATCTATGTCTTTAGCGAAGAGGGCGACACCGACGCCAGTACGCCAGGCTCTAAATCCATCGACACCAACACCTTTTTCACCAAGGTTGGCCGTCGCATCGCCGCGCTCTTGGGTGAGGTGACCGCCGATGGCATGGTGTTTCGTGTCGACCTGCGGTTGCGCCCAAACGGTGACTCCGGACCGTTGGCGGTCAGCCTTGGCATGCTCGAGGAATACTTCATTGTTCAGGGTCGTGAATGGGAACGTTACGCATGGGTGAAGTCCCGGGTGACGAATCAGGGGCGAGTCCAAGAGCCCGAGGCATTCGCGCGTTCAGTCCGTGACCTTCACGACGTGGTTCGCCCCTTTGTGTTTCGCCGTTATCTTGACTTCAATGTGCTCTCGGCGCTTCGTGAGCTGCACAGCCAGATCCGTCAAGAGGCCGCGCGTCGCGCAATGAATCGTGAATCTCATATGGCCGGCGAGCATGATCCCGTGGATGTGAAGCTTGGCCCAGGGGGCATCCGCGAGGTTGAATTCATCGCACAGCTCTTTCAGCTCATTCGAGGCGGCAAGGAAGAGCCACTTCGTGCACGCGGAACCCGAGAGATTCTTGACTACCTTGCACAATCTGGACGGCTCGAGCCGTCCGAGGTCAGCGGGCTGCAAGAGGCCTATCGCTTCTGGAGAAATCTTGAGCATCGGCTGCAGTATCTGGAAGACGCGCAGACCCATGTCATGCCCGGCAAACTGGAGGTGATCGAACACCTTGCCCGGTCCATGGGCTTTGATGATGCCAAACCTTTTATTCAAAAGCTTGAGGCGACTCAGCAGCTGGTTCGAGATTCCTTCGAGCGGCTGTTTACTGGGATGAATGCCGATTCAGCTCAAGAGCCCGAGCGCAAAGAAACCAAGCTTGAACGGCTGCTGGCCAGAGCTCAGGTCATGGCCCAAGAAACCCAGAACCCTGAAGAAACTCTGAGCCGGCTGACCCAGCTGCTGGAAAGTGTCGGACGGCGGGCGTCCTACCTGGCTCTATTTGATGAATATCCCTTCGCCTTTTCAAGGGTGGCGCAGGTGGTCAGCGCATCGGCCTGGGCGGCCGACTATCTGCGCAAACATCCGATTGTTTTGGATGAACTTCTGGACGCGAGATCGCTCGCCAACCCACCCGACGCCGAGGCCTTCAAGGCCGAGCTTCAGATGAGAGTGAGTGAGGCTGTGAACAATGGCGTGCCCGATATCGAACGTCAGATGGACGCCCTGCGCGAGGTGCATCACGCCCACCTTTTTCGTCTGCTGGTGCAAGATCTTGACGGACGCTGGAAGGTGGAAGAGCTCTCGGACCACCTCTCGGCCATGGCGGATGCCCTGCTTGACGTCACCCTGCATGCCGCCTGGCAAACCGTGACCAAGCGGCACTGCGAGACACCGCGGTTTGCCATCATTGCCTATGGGCGGCTGGGCGGAAAAGAGCTGGGTTACGCCTCGGATCTGGATCTGATCTTTCTCTACGACGACCCGCATGAGCTTGCGCCTGAGAACTATGCGCGATTTGCTCAACGCATCAATGTCTGGCTTTCAACCGCCACATCGGCCGGCACACTCTTTGAAATTGATCTGCGGCTGCGGCCCAATGGCAATGCCGGTCTTTTGGTGACCGCACTCGATGGATTCATCCGCTACCAGACCGAACATGCCTGGGTCTGGGAACATCAGGCGCTCACTCGGGCACGTTTTTGTGCCGGTGATCCGGTCATTGGACGAGCCTTTGAAGACGAGCGAGATCGAATTCTTCGGCTTGAACGGCCTGTCAACGCTTTGCTTGAAGAGGTCTTGGCCATGCGTCAGAAGATGCATGAAGGCCATCCGAATGATTCCGATCAGTTCGATCTGAAGCACGACCAAGGGGGAATGGTCGACATTGAATTTATTGTCCAGACCCTGGTGCTGCGGTTCAGCCATGAGCATCCTCGGCTCACAGGGAATCTTGGCAACATTGCCCTGCTTCGCATGGCCGGTGAACTGGGGCTGATTGATTCCAGTCTTGCCGAAGCGGCGGGTAATGCCTATCGCGACTATCGACGTCAGCAGCATGCTGAACGGCTTGCTGGTGCGAAGTCAGCGCGCGTCAACCCGAAAGATTGGCAGATGCCCCGAGACGCCGTGATTCGCTTATGGAAACAGGTGTTTGAAGAGGCCCCGGCAACGATTCGCGACCTGCAGACCATTCACGAAAGCCACCGTGCCCCGTTGGGCCACTAGATCAGCTTCATCGCCAAAAAGGCCAGCATGCCCAGACCGATGCAGGCCACCATCTGACGCGAGAACCACCAGACCGCAATCCCGACAGCAGCGCCGATTACTTTCGGGTCCAAGACACCGACAAGACGGAGTTCGGCATCCAAGAGCACGCTGGGCGCGATGATGGCGGCAATGGCGGCCATGGGGGCAAAACGCAGCGCACGCTGAAGCCGATGCGGCAGGCGGAAATCACGGGGCCAGAGAATCAACAGCGTGCGCGATAGGGCCGTGGCCCCCATCAGCCCAATCAGGCCAATCCAGATGTACGCATCCTGACTCATGACGAAGCCTTCTTCGATGCGCCTTCGGGGCGATCCACCGCAATGGCTGCGGCCACCCCCGCCAGCACCGCCAGCAAAAGACCCAGGTTCAACGGCAACCCCGCCGAAAGCAAGGCAACAAAACCGGCCACCAGAACACAGACCACGCCGGCGCGGTCCATCATCATGGGCAAGATCATCGCAATTAAGGCAAGCGTCGCGACAAATTCAAGACCCCAGCTGGGCGGAATTTCTTGTGCAAGAACAATGCCTGCCATCGAACTCGACTGCCAGACCAGCCAGATAAAAACCGCTGCCGCCCGGTAATACTGAATGGGGGCTTCTCGGTCAGGGCTCTTGGGGTCAAAGCGCTGCAGGAACTCTGCGGCCAGCGCGTCCGTCATGGCGAATCCGTAGACCAACCGTTTGGGCCATGGAAAGTGTTTCAGAAACGGCTTGGACGCCACGGAATAAATCACGAACCGAAGGTTCACCACCAGGGCGCTTAACCAGACGATTGGAAGGGGTGCTGACATGGCCAACAGGGGAAGGCTTGCCAGCTGGGCCGAACCCGCATAAACCAAAAGCGACATGCCCACTGCCTGCCAGGTGGAGAGCCCCGACTGCACCATGGCCACGCCAGTCACCGCGCCCCAGGCTGCCATGGCAATTGCTGGGGCCAGCATGTCTTGCAGCCCCTGGGTGGCGGCAGGCGTTCGAAGGCGTTTCGGGAAAAACTGGATGGGCAACATAAGCTCGGTTCGGGCTGCGGGTGTCCGCTAAAATGACAGCTTACCGAATCTTTCTACAGGGGTTACCTATGTCAATGGCCGATCGTGATGGCTGGATCTGGATGGATGGGCAGTTCGTCCCTTGGCGTGACGCCAAGATCCACGTCTTAACCCACACACTGCATTACGGCATGGGGGTTTTTGAAGGGGTACGCGCCTACAAAACCGCCAACGGCCCGGCCATCTTCCGCCTGAAAGAACACACGCAGCGGCTTTTGAATTCCGCAAAGATTTTTCAGATGAAGGTGCCCTTTGACGCCGAGACACTGGCCAACGCACAAAAAGAAGTGGTTCGCCGCAACGAACTTGAATCTTGTTACATCCGGCCGTTAATCTGGATTGGTTCTGAAAAGCTGGGTATCGGTGCGCGCGAAAACACGATTCACGTCTCGATCTCGGCATGGCCCTGGGGCGCCTATCTTGGCGAAGACGGCCTCAATCGCGGCATTCGCGTCAAGACCTCATCTTTTTCTCGTCACCATGTGAATGTGTCTTTGGTGCGGGCCAAGGCCTGCGGCTATTACATCAACTCCATCCTGGCCAATCAGGAAGTCACGGTGCATGGCTACGACGAAGCCTTGCTGCTGGACACCGACGGCTATGTCTCTGAGGGTTCCGGGGAAAACGTGTTTCTGGTGAAAAACGGCAAGCTCTACACCCCTGATCTTGCCTCATGCCTTGACGGAATTACTCGAGACGCCGTGATGACCATGGCCAAAGACATGGGCATGGAAATCGTTGAAAAGCGAATCACGCGTGACGAAATGTATTGCGCCGACGAAGCCTTTTTCACCGGCACGGCCGCCGAGATCACGCCCATCCGGGAGCTCGATGACCGGGAAATTGGCAACGGCAAACGTGGGCCCATCACTGAAAAACTTCAGTCGCTCTTTTTTGACGTCGTTGCCGGTAAATCTGAGAAATACAAATCCTGGATCTATCCGGTCTAAACCAAGTGCGATCAAAGGTCTGCCATCATGTCTGAACCTTCCAAGCCTGCTTCTCACCACACCACGGCCGACCATCCATCGTCGGTCGTGACCCTCAAGGCCTCGGATCTTCCCGCCTTTTGTCCGAACCCCAAGATGCCCCTGTGGAATCACCATCCCCGAGTCTTTCTGGATGTCACCCACGAAGGCCGCGCCCGCTGCCCGTATTGCGGCACCCAGTACCAGCTCGAGGCTGGCGCCGTTGTCCACGGCCACTAAGCAAGATCAAACGGCCCTGGTGATTGCCCCCCAGTGGGTGGGTGATGCCATCGTCTCCATTCCGCTGGTTAAAGAGCTGGCCGCAAGCCATCAGGCCGTGGATGTTCTGGCCACACCGGCTGTGGCAGCTGTGTATGCATGCTGTCCAAGCGTTCGAGCCGTGATCACTCACCCCTTTGCCCACGGGAAATTGCAGTGGGGTTTGCGCCGCCAGGTGGCCGCAAGCATTAGGGGCCAGTATCAGACCGCAGTGATCTGCCCGAACTCGATGAAGTCCGCTTTGATTCCATGGCTGGCCGGCATTCCCGTTCGGCGAGGCATGACCGGTGAGATGAGGCATCTTCTATTGAACGACCGCCGAACACCTCCCCAAAGAACCGATGGCCATCGCCCCTCGATGCTCAGCCACTACCTGATGCTTGCAGACACACCCATTCAACGCAGCGACATCGAACCCTTTGGAAAACACCGCCCAACGCTCACGCCTCCAGTCGGCTCAGCAAAAACCGACGATCGTCGTTGGATGGTGCTCTGCCCAGGGGCCGAGTACGGCCCTGCCAAGCAGTGGCCGGCAGAACACTTCGCCGAATTGGCGGTGGAATGGCTGTCGCAGTCGCCCGAACACGGAGTAAAAATTATTGGTGGGCCAAAAGACCGAGACATTGGCTTGGCCATTGAATCGTTGATTCTGAGTGCTGTTCCCGAAATGAATCACGCCGCCGAAAATCAAAAGCCTTTGAATCTCTGTGGTGTGACCAGTCTTCTTCAGGCCTTTAAGGAAATTGCCCAGGCCACCGTGGTGGTCAGCAATGACTCGGGTCTGATGCATGCCGCGGCCGCCTTCAATGTGTCCGTGGTTGGAATTTTTGGATCCACTGATCCCAGCCACACGCCGCCACTTTCGGTCCGCGCCCAGGTGGCCACGCTTGGGCTGGCCTGCAGCCCATGTTTTCAGCGTGTCTGCCCACTGGGAACCACGGCCTGCCTGAACGATCTCAAGCCGGCGCAGATCACCGCTATGATCAAGGCCACAAATCTGTCGGCACGACCATGACCCGCAACGACTACATCCTGACCATCTCCTGCCCTGATGCCAAAGGCATCGTCTACCGTGTGTCAGGTTTTCTCTTTGACCACGGCTGCAACATTCTTGACTCGGCCCAGTTTGGCGATGAAGACACCGGCCTTTTTTTCTTAAGGCTTCATTTCGATCTTGCGCATGATCAAGACCTTGGCCAGTTCCAGGCCGAGTTCCAGCCGCTGGCCGAAAGCCTGCGGATGACATGGAACCTGACCAGTGCCGCCACCCGCACGAGAGTGACGGTCATGGTTTCGAAGCATGGCCATTGCTTAAACGATCTTCTTTTTCGTTTTAGCAATGATCTTCTTCCCATTGACATCGTGGGTGTGGTGTCGAACCACCCAGACTTTCAAGACCTGGTGGAACACCACAACATTCCCTTTCATCGGCTTCCGGTGTCTGCTGAAAACAAAGCGGAACAAGAAGCCCGGCTTCTTGACATTCTTCAGTCAAGCAAAACTGATCTTGTCGTCTTGGCGCGATACATGCAGGTGCTCTCGGCCAACCTCTGTCAAAAGCTTGCGGGCCGGGCCATCAACATTCATCACTCATTCCTGCCAAGCTTTAAAGGCGCCAAGCCCTATGCCCAGGCCCATGCACGCGGGGTGAAGATCATCGGCGCCACAGCACACTATGTCACCACGGAATTGGACGAAGGCCCAATCATCGAGCAAGACATTGAACGGGTGGACCACGCCATGAATGCCGATGAACTGAGCCTGATTGGTGGGGACATTGAATCCCGCGTACTTTCAAGGGCGGTGAAGTGGCACGCCGAGCGGCGGATTCTCTTGAACGGAAACAAGACCGTTGTGTTTCGCTGACTGCTGACGCTCAATCTGCTCTTGCCGAAGCATGGCACGAAGCACCGTCAGCCTTGAGTCAATCTTGGACATCGTCACGAAATCACCATCGCCTGCTTTGCGCGCAATGGTGAGCTGTTCAACGGCCGCCGCCAACGCCCCCGACAAGGCGTATTGCTCTGCCAAGGCGGCATGCTGTTCGGCCAACCGGCCGCGAGCACCCTCAACACGAGCAAGAAGCGTCCAGATCTGAGGGTCTTGTGGCCACTGCTGAGAAGCACTTCGTGCAAGCGCAGACGCCTGATCCAGCGTATTCACCAGAAGCTGCGCCTCAATCAAAGCGCGAACCACGGCGCGATGATTCGAAAAACTGCCCGAGAATTCTTGAATCCAACGAGCTGCCTCTTGGGCGTCGCCTGCCACCACAGCAATACGTAAGCGAAGCTGGGCAATGAAGGGGGCTGTCTCGTTCAACGCGCCGGCGGCCTGAGCCTGGGCAAAGGATTCGTCAGCAAGTGATCGCGCTGCTGCGAAGTCTCTTTGCAAAAGCGCGGCATGTGCGGCACCAAAAAGGATGGGGCCGCGTTTGGCCGGGGCTGCGTTTTTAAATTCTTTCAGGTCAGATTCCGCACGAAGCCGTGCCGAACGAAGCCCGTCCACCTTGCTGTTGGCCGTTGCCAATAGCTTGGCGCGCAGCCAGTCAAAGCCTGGCGAATTGGTCTGGCGGGCCAGCACAAGTTTGCCGGGCTTGGCGAAATCCGTCTGAAGCCGCCCTTGAATATCCGCGATTCGTTCCGTGGTGAGTGGATGGGTTCGAAGGTAGGCGGGTGCGTTGTTGTCATACACACGTCCTGCCTGACTAAGACGTTCGAACATGGACGACATGCCCCTGGGGTCATAGCCGGATTCCGCAAGGATTTGGATGCCCACACGGTCGGCCTCGCGTTCTGCGTCTCTGGAAAAGGAAAGCTGGTCTCGCATGGCCATGGTCTGCCCCAAGGACAGCACCCCCATGGCCGCGTCCGGGCTGGCACTGGCGGCCATGGCGGCCAGCACCGCTGCCGCAATCATGATGGCCGAACTCTGCCGCTGTTGTCCAAACATGCGGGCGATGTGCCGCTGGGTAACGTGACCAATCTCGTGGGCCAACACCGACATGACTTCGGATTCTTTGTCTGATGCTGTGATGAGCCCCGTGTGGGTGCCAATGTATCCGCCCGGAAGGGCAAAGGCATTGATGGTGGCGTCCTTCACCAGAAAGAAACGAAAGGGGCGGTTGGTGTCGGTGTGTCCAAGGCTTGATGCGGCCTGGAGCAGTGTCATCGCCTTGGCCGAGAGAAAGTCCGTGGTTTCAGGGTCGTCATGGACCACGCCCATGCGCAGGAACTCTTGAAAGATTTGGTCGCCAAGACGTTGCTCCGCCGCGGGCGAGAGCTCATCCACCGAAGCCTCTCCCAATGAGGGAAGGTTGTCGATGCTGCCCGGCCTCATCTGCGGCTGGGCCAAAGGCGCAACCCCCAGCATGAGGCTGGCCGCAAGCCCCAAGGCCATCAGGCGGCGGGTTGCAGACGCCCGGGTGTTGAGGGAGTTGGAAGAATCACGACGCATACGCACTATCATAGAGCGTATGACCTCATTCACCCATTTTGATTCCACGGGCCAGGCCCATATGGTGGGCATCGGCGAGAAATCCCCAACCCACCGCCGTGCCATAGCCGAGGGCCGGATCACCATGAAGCCAGAAACGCTTGCCCTGATTCGACAAGGGGATGCGAAAAAAGGTGATGTGCTTGGTGTCGCCCGAATTGCCGCCATTCAGGCGGCCAAAAAAACCGCTGACCTGATTCCTTTGTGCCATCCGCTCATGCTTTCCCATGTGGCGGTGGACTTTGAACTCTTGGATTCCGAATCAGCGGTTCGATGCCAGGTGACCGTGGAGGTGGAGGGCAAGACCGGTGTCGAGATGGAAGCCCTGACGGCCGTTCAGGTGGGGCTTTTGACGATTTACGACATGTGCAAGGCGGTGGACCGCGGCATGACCATGAATGGCATTGGCCTGCTTGAAAAACATGGTGGGAAGTCAGGACGTTGGACTCGCGAAATCAAATAATTCCAACGCAGCAGGCGGAAGTGC
>JBBAQV010000026.1:0-11894 GCA_040400125.1 Burkholderiaceae bacterium | reverse complement strand
CGAATTGACGCCCCGCTGCACAAGTGGGTCAATGCCAAAGGTGAGCGCTGGGTAAGGGTTCAGGAAGACGGCCAGGCCGCCATCACCAAGGTGAAGGCCCTTCAGCGGGTGAAGCATCCAGTTCTGGGTGATATCTCCCTCATGCTCTGTGAACCCATTACGGGAAGAACTCATCAGCTGCGTGTCCATCTTGCGAGTCAGGGCTTTCCCATCATCGGAGACCCAAAATATGGACGCCATGAGCATGACGACCAGTTTGGCCCCAAGGGTTCAGAACCCAGTGGACGGTGGTTAAGCCGGATGTTTCTTCATGCATGGCAGCTGCGTTGCCAGCATCCTCACACGGGCGAGCGGCTTGATCTACAGGCGGCGCCCGATGCTGCCTTCGAGGCCGCTTTTGCTGCGCTTTCATTAGACCCACCCTAGACCACGGCCATCATGAATCCAACCCGTTTTGAACTTGTCATCTTTGATTGGGACGGCACCGTTGTGAACTCCACGCCCACCATCACACGGGCGATTCTGAATGCCTGTGCCGACATTGGCCTGGCGGTGCCCTCCGAGCAGGATGCGAGCTACGTGATTGGACTGGGCCTGCAAGACGCTCTGGCAAGAGTTGCGCCTGGAATTACAGAAGCTCAGCGCGAGCAGCTCACGGATCGATTCCGTCATCATTACTTATCTCGGGACCAGAGCCTGGTTCCCTTTGACGGCATGACTGAATTGCTGACACAGCTTCGCGGCCATGGCCTGCCCCTTGCGGTGGCCACAGGGAAATCAAGGGTTGGGCTTGAGCGCGCCTTTGATTCCACCCAGACCCGACATTTTTTTGACACCTCACGCTGCGCCGACGAATCAGACCCCAAGCCTGCGCCCACCATGGTGTTGGAAATCTGTGACGAGCTCTCGATTGACCCCCAGTCCACCCTGGTGATCGGCGACACCACCCATGATATTTTTATGGCGAAGTCAGCAGGGGCGCAGGTGGTTGCGGTGGGCTATGGCGCTCACCCCAGGCATGAGCTGTTGCTGGCGGAACCCCTGGGATGCATGGCTTCCGTGCAAGAGCTGCGCCGATGGGTTGATCAGCATGTTGTGCAGTGACCAGCCGCCACACTCATTACGAAGGCATTGAAACCATGACAAGCGATCAAGACCGAAGCAACCAGGAAACCTTAAAGCCGGAATCCGTGCAGCAGGAAACACTGCAACAGGACAGCAGCCCGGCCAAGGCGCCAAAAGCCGGCCCAGAACACAGCGCCATCGAAGCCATCATGCTGGCGCATATTCAAGAGCAGCGTCGTGCCCGCAAGTGGTCCCTGATCTGGCGTTTCTCAAGTCTTTCATTGGTCTTACTGATCTTCATGATCTCGCTGGCGGACTTCGGGTCGGATTCGTCTTTACCTGTGACAAAGCACACGGCGTTGATTGATCTCAATGGCGTGATTGAAAGTGAGGGCGGTGCCAGCGCGGAGGTGATCAATGAGTCATTGCGTGCTGCCTTTGAAAATAGTGCGGCGGTGGGGGTGGTCATCCGAATCAATAGCCCTGGCGGCAGCCCAGTGCAGTCAGGAATGGTCTTTGATGAGATCCGTCGCTTGAAGGCGCTGCACCCTAAGCCGGTGATTTCTGTGGTGGAAGATGTCGCTGCATCGGGCGGCTATTACATTGCCGCGGCGGCCGATTCTATTTATGTCGATAAGGCCAGTCTGGTGGGCTCGATTGGCGTTCGTATGGATGGCTTTGGTTTTACCGAAGCCATGAAAAAGCTGGGTGTCGAGCGCCGAGTGCTCACGGCGGGCGAGAACAAAGCCTTGATGGATCCGTTTCTTCCCGTGGACCCTGCCCAGAAGGCTGCTCTTCAGGCCATGCTGGGTGAGGTGCATCGACAGTTCATCACCGCGGTAAAAGAAGGGCGGGGCCAGAGATTGAAAGCATCCCCAGAGATTTTTTCCGGCATGGTCTGGACCGGCGCCAAGAGCATTGAGCTTGGGCTGGCCGACGGTTTTGGAACCATCGCCAGTGTGGCCCGTGATGTGGTGAAAGCCGAAGACCTGGTGGATTACACCCTGCAGCCAAGTTTTGCCGAGCGGTTTGCCCAGCGGTTTGGCGCCTCGGTCGGTGAGGCTATGGGGCGGGTGATGCTGGGTTCGACGATTCGCTAGCCAGCGGGTCCACGCCGACATTTCTCAGAAGGTTGCATAACGCGATCATTGGAAGACCAATGAGCGCCGTGGTGTCGGAGGTCTCGATGGCCTCGATCAGACTGATGCCCAGACCTTCCGACTTTGCGCTTCCGGCGCAGTCAAGAGGCTGTTCAATTTCAATGTAGCGAATCAGTCTTTCGTCAGTGAGTTCCTCGGCCTGACGAAAACGCACCCGAGTGGTCACGGTTTCTGCCTCCAGTGAGATGCCACCCTGGCTGGCCACGCAGACCGAGGTGTGAAATTCACAGGTCTTTCCGCGCTGCACCTGCAGCTGGGCCAGGGCCTTTTCGGCACTTCCCGGCTTATCCAGCCGAGTCTCGCCGAGGCAGGCCACCTGGTCTGACCCAATCACCACCGCCAAAGGGTTTTGCTTGGCAATGATCAAGGCCTTGGCTTTTGCTAATCGAAGCGACGTGTCCACGGGCGATTCACCCTGAAGCGGGGTCTCGTCGACATTCGGTGACTGAACCTCAAACTCGAGACCAAGCCTTGCCAGAAGCTCGCGGCGATAGATGCTGCTGGAAGCAAGGATGATTCTTGGGGCGGGCATTCGAGGGCGTCGTTTTTTGATAAGGTGGCTTCCATTATGAATCCGAATTCTGACAAAGCGTTTGATCGGCTGGCCCCCTTGTCCAGCGAATTTCTTGAGAAGTCGCTCGCCTCTGGAAGGCTGCCCGCACAGGGCCTATGGGACGCAACCGACATGCCCAGGCTTTCGTCCCAGGTGGAAAGGCTGACGGCCAAGATTGACTGGCGGCTTGCCCCAGACGACCGCCCCCTTGGGCCTGGCCGAAGGCGCAGGCGTTGGTGGCTTCAAGCCAACACTCAGGTTGAGTGTCGCTGCGAACGCTGCCTGGAGCCGGTTGAAATTTCGCTGGCCGCTCGGCGTGGGTTTGAGTTTTTCCCTTCGGCCGAGATCGCTGATGAGCAGACCGAGAAAATCAGTGCGGAAGACGAACTTCACGATCCGGATCTTGCGGAGGTGGATTACCTCTCCCCTGAAGACGGCCTGACGCTCACCTCGCTGATTGAAGAGGAAATTCTTCTGACCCTGCCCATGTCGCCGCGGCATGAGTCTTGTAGTCCCTCGGTCTCCGTGCAGGCAATGGAAGGGGACACGCCTTTGAGCGAGCGGGTTCAGCCCTTTGCCGGCCTTCGAGATCTGCTCAAAAAGCCCAAATCTAACTAAATTGCCTTATAATTCAAGGTTTTCCGGAGCACGAACATGGCTGTCCAGCAAAATAAGAAGTCGCCGTCCAAGCGCGGCATGCATCGTTCACACGACTTTCTGACCAACCCGCCCACCGCGGTTGAGCCAGTCACGGGTGAGATTCATCTTCGCCACCACATCAGCCCCACGGGCTACTACCGTGGCAAGAAGGTCGTGAAGACCAAGGCCGCTGCCTAACCTAACCTCGGCTAACCTCCCGGTTAACCCGCGTTTCTAGTCGGCCTGCTCTCATGGAGTCCCCAACGGGAGTCTGTGTCGCCATCGACTGCATGGGCGGCGACCATGGTCTTCCCACCACGGTCCCCGCTGCCCTCAGTTTTCTTCAAGAACATCCCAGTCATCGGGTTCTGCTCGTTGGCCTAGAGCCTCTGATTCGTCAGGCGCTCAGTGCGCGCGGCAATGCTGAATCAGCGCGCGCGCTTTCCGGTCGATTCGAAATTGTCCATGCGGAAGAAGTGGTCGCCATGGACGATCCCCCAGCCATTGCCCTTCGTAACAAACGTCAGTCCTCGATGCGCATTGCCATCGAGTGCGTGAAAGACGGCCGTGCCTCCGCTGCGGTCAGCGCGGGGAACACCGGTGCCCTCATGGCCATCGCCCGCTATGTCTTAAAAACCATCGAAGGTATTGATCGCCCCGCCATTGCCACAGCGCTGCCGAATCGAACGGGTGGCGTCACCACCATGCTGGACCTTGGCGCCAACGTCGATTGCAGCGCAGAACATCTGGTGCAGTTTGCCCTGATGGGTGCGGCATTGGTCTCGGTGATTGACGGCACGGATCGCCCCTCGGTGGGGCTTCTGAATGTGGGCGAAGAAGTCATCAAGGGCAACGACACCGTGAAGCTTGCCGGTGAACTGCTGCGTGCAAGCCACCTGAATTTTTACGGCAATGTGGAAGGCGACGACATCTTCAAAGGCACCACCGATGTCATCGTCTGCGATGGCTTTGTTGGCAATGTGGCGCTGAAAACCTCCGAGGGTCTTGCCCAGATGTTGCGAAGCTTCATCAAGGAAGAATTCACGCGAAGCCTCTGGACAAAGCTCATGGCCGTTGTGGCTTCGCCAGTGCTAAAGCGTTTTTCCAAGCGTGTTGATCACCGTCGATACAACGGCGCTTCCTTGCTTGGTCTTCGAGGCATCGTCATCAAGAGCCATGGCTCGGCAGATGCCTATGCCTTTCGGCATGCGCTTCGTCGCGCTGCGGATGCAGCCTCCCACGGCCTGAATCAGAAAATTGAGCAGGCACTTGCCGAGTCTCATCAAACCGAACACGCCAGCTAAACATCATGGAAATTTTTTCGAAATTAGTGGGAACCGGCCGAGCACTTCCGGGTGTGCCCGTCACCAATGCGATGCTTGCTGAAAGGCTTGCCGCTCATGGGGTGGAAACCTCGGACGAGTGGATCCGCGAACGCACCGGCATCACCCAGCGTTACATCGCTGACGACCATCTTTCAAGCAGTGATCTCGCAAGCGAGGCGGCCCAAAAGGCCATCGAGACGGCAGGTCTGACCCCTGCGGAAATTGATCTTGTTATCGTTGCAACATCGACGCCCGACATGATCTTTCCATCGACGGCCTGTCTGGTTCAGAAGAAGCTGGGCATCTCGAACGGCCCGGCCTTCGATGTGCAGGCGGTCTGCAGCGGCTTCGTTTATGCCATGGCCACCGCCGATCTGTTCATCAAGGCAGGCAAGGTCAAGACGGCGCTAGTCATTGGGGCCGAAGTCTTCTCGCGCATCATGGACTGGTCCGACCGAACCACCTGTGTTTTGTTTGGTGATGGCGCGGGTGCTGTGGTGCTGAAGGCGGACAGTGCACCAGGCATTCTGGGTCATCGACTTCACGCGCGTGGCGAACACGAAAACATCCTGCGCACGGCAGGAACGGTCTGCAACGGCAAGGCCACCGGACATCCCTTTCTCACCATGGACGGCCAGTCGGTCTTCAAGCTTGCGGTTCAGGTTCTGGACAGTTCGGCGCGTGAAGTGCTAGCTGACACCCAGCTTCAGGTGAGCGATATTGATTGGCTCATTCCACACCAGGCCAACATTCGAATTCTCTCCGCCACAGCCAAGCGGCTGGGGCTTGATGAGTCGAAGGTGGTCGTGACGGTGGACCAGCATGCCAATACGTCTGCGGCCTCGGTGCCCCTGGCGCTGGATGTGGCCATGCGCGACGGACGAATCAAACCTGGCCAACGTCTCATGCTTCAGGGTGTGGGCGGCGGCTTCACCTGGGGTGCCGTCTTGCTTCAGGTTTAGTTGTTTAAATTGTTGTCGGTTGTTTTTTAGTTTTTTCGCTCTGAATTTTTCCTCGAGTCTTTCTATGACGAACCCATCTTCAAATCCAGTCATGTCATCCCTGGCCTTCGTTTTTCCTGGTCAGGGTTCTCAAGCCGTTGGAATGCTCAATGGTTTTGCGGGCAATCCTGCGGTGAGTCAGGCCATGCAGGAGGCATCCGATGCGCTTGGCCAGGACCTTGCCAAGCTCATCGTGGAAGGCCCCATCGAAACCCTGAATCTCACGGTGAACACCCAGCCCCTGATGCTTGCAAGTTCGGTCGCGTTTTACCGGGCCTGGCAGGCAGCCGGTGGTGCCTCGCCCGCATTCGCGGCAGGGCATAGCCTTGGGGAATATTCCGCGCTGACCGTGGCGGGTGTGTTCAGTCTTGCGGATGCCACCCGTGCGGTGCGTTTCCGAGCCGAACAGATGCAGCAAGCCGTGCCGGTGGGTGTGGGTGCGATGGCCGCCGTTTTGGGTCTTGAGTCCTCTGGCGTGGTGGCGGCCTGCGCTGACGCGGCCCAGGGCCAGGTGGTCGAGGCCGTTAATTTCAACGCTCCGGATCAGACGGTGATCGCAGGCCACCGGGAAGCGGTTGACCGCGCCTGCGCCTTGGTGAAAGAGCGCGGCGCCAAACGCGCGATCGTGCTTCCTGTTTCCGCACCTTTTCATTCAAGCCTTCTTGCTCCTGCTGCGGAAGCGTTGCGTGGATATCTGGCTGGCATGACCATGCAAAAGCCGTCCATCAAGGTGGTGAACAATGTCGACGTGGCGATTGAGGATAGCCCTCAGGCTATTCAAGACGCGCTGTCTCGCCAGGCCATGAAGCCCGTGCGGTGGGTTGAAGTCATTCAATCCCTGGAGCAGCAGGGTGTGAACACGATTGTCGAATGCGGTCCGGGCAAGGTCCTTGCCGGCCTTATCAAGCGCATCGCTCCCTCGGTCGCCGTGCACTCCATCAATGATCAGGCAAGCTTAGATTTGACTCTATCGGCGCTTGCCCAAGTCGGTTAAGAAAGGAAGTCCAAATGACCCATTCAAATCAGGCAAGGGTTGCGCTGGTCACGGGCGCTACCCGGGGTATTGGCCGAGCGATCGCTGTCGCGCTTGGTGCAGAGGGGCATACCGTGATTGGAACCGCCACCACCGAAGAGGGCGCATCGGCCATCACGGCCGCTCTCGGTTCCGCTGGGGTCAAGGGTGAGGGAAGAGTTCTGCAGGTGAATGACGCGGCCGCCTGCGAGGCGTTGCTCGACGACATTTTGGCCAAGCATGGGTCCATCGGCATTCTTGTGAATAACGCAGGAATCACCCGAGACAACCTGGCCATGCGCATGAAGGACGAAGAATGGGACGCGGTCATTCAGACCAATCTCACGGCCGTGTTCAGGCTCTCGCGTGGAGTGCTGCGGCCGATGATGAAGGCCCGCTGGGGACGGATCATTAACATCACCTCGGTGGTGGGGCAGAGCGGCAATCCAGGCCAGGCCAATTACGCGGCGGCCAAGGCAGGGGTGGCCGGCATGTCTCGCGCCCTGGCCAGGGAGGTAGGAAGCCGCGGCATCACCGTGAACGCCATCGCACCTGGCTTTATTGACACGGATATGACAAAGGCACTTTCCGAAGATCAGATCAAGAGCCTCACCGCGCAAATCCCCGCCCAACGGCTTGGAACTCCGGACGATATTGCAGCATCTGTCGTCTTTTTAGCCTCGGAGGGCGCCTCCTACATTACCGGCGAAACCCTCAGTGTGAATGGTGGAATGGTGATGTCCTGATACAATTGGGGCACCTGTTTACAGCTTAAGGAAAAGGTTCATGGACGACATTGAAAAGCGCGTAGTTGGTATTGTTTCTGAGCAACTGGGCGTCAAGATTGAAGACGTAAAAAAAGAATCCAAGTTCGTTGACGACCTTGGCGCAGACTCCCTCGACACCGTCGAGCTGGTCATGGCCCTGGAAGACGCCTTTGGCTGCGAGATCCCTGACGAAGAAGCCGAAAAGATCACCACGGTCCAGCAGGCCATCGACTACGTCACGACCCATCTGAAGAAATAAGAAAGTTTCCTGCCGATGAGCGGTCCTTCTCATTTGGGCGCCGCGGGTCGGCGCCGTGTGGTGGTTACCGGCCTGGGGTGCATTTCTCCGGTCGGTAACACCATCGAATCGGCTTGGTCGGCCTTGGTGGCTGGCCAAACCGGCATCGACACCGTCACCAAGTTCGATCACAGCGGTCTGCCAGTTCATTTCGCCGGCGAGGTCAAGGGCTTCAACGTTGAAGACTACCTGCCCGCGAAAGAGGCCCGCCACATGGACACCTTCATCCATTACGGCATCGCTGCGGGCATCCAGGCCCTGAAAGATTCGGGCCTTCAGGTGACCGAATCCAACGCCGAACGTATCGGTGCTTTTGTAGGTTCGGGCATTGGTGGGCTGCCGCTTATTGAAACAACCCACACCGATTACACCGAGCGAGGCGCAAGGCGCATCTCGCCATTTTTTGTGCCGGGTTCCATCATCAACATGATTTCCGGCCACCTAAGCATCCTGCACAACCTGAAGGGCCCGAACATCGCTGCCGTGACCGCCTGCACCACCGGGCTTCACAGCATTGGCTTGGCCATGCGCCTCATTCAGTACGGCGACGCGGACGCCATGTTGGCGGGCGGCGCCGAGTCCACCATCTCGCCGCTCGGTATCGGCGGTTTCGCCGCCGCGAGGGCGCTCTCCACACGAAATGACGACCCAAAAACCGCCTCACGGCCGTGGGACAAAGACCGCGACGGCTTTGTGCTTGGGGAAGGCGCGGGCGTTCTGATGCTTGAAGAATACGAACACGCCAAGGCGCGGGGCGCGCGAATTTACTGCGAACTGGCAGGCTTCGGCATGACGGGGGACGCCTATCACATGACGGCACCGAACATGGACGGCCCCAGGCGCTGCATGGTCAATGCACTGAAAGACGCGCAGGCCAACGCAGACGAAGTGAGCTATGTCAATGCTCATGGCACTTCCACGCCGCTTGGCGACAAAAACGAGACCGAGGCCATCAAGGCTGCCCTGGGCGATCACGCCAAAAAGATTGTCGTCAATTCAACCAAGTCCATGACGGGGCATCTGCTCGGCGGGGCAGGCGGTCTTGAGTCGGTATTCACCGTGCTTGCGCTGCATCACAAGATTAGCCCCCCCACCATCAACATCTTCAATCAAGACCCTGAATGCGATCTCGACTACTGCGCCAACAGCTCCCGCGATCTGGCCATTGATGTTGCTGTGAAGAATAACTTTGGCTTCGGCGGCACCAACGGAACCCTGGTGTTCCGGCGTTGCTGAGCTGCCGGACGAAGTCGCCGAAGGGCCGGCCAGCTTGATCAATCAGCGAGAAGTCGACGCCGAGCTTGTCGAGCGCGTCCAAAAAGGGGACCAGAAAGCGTTTGAGTTGCTGGTGGTCAAGTACGAGCGCCGCGTTCAGCGCCTGCTTTCCCGCTTGGTTCGTGACCCGGCCGAGATTGAGGATGTGACCCAGGAGGCCTTCATCAAGGCTTACCGTGCCTTGCCTCAGTTTCGGGGCGAGAGCGCTTTTTACACCTGGCTTTATCGAATTGCGGTCAATACCGCCAAGAATTACCTGGCCGCCAAGGGGCGCCGCCCGAACACCGTAGGGGAGTTCCAAGGCGGAGACGATGATGGGGAATTTTTTGACGCCATCGATGTCGTAGAGGACAACAACACGCCGGATGCGCTGATGCACAGCCGGCAGGTGGGCGAAGCCCTGAATGCCGCCATCGACGAGCTTCCGGAAGACCTCCGGTCGGCCATCACGCTGCGCGAGATCGAAGGTCTCAGCTACGAAGAAATCGCCGAGGCCATGGGATGCCCAATTGGGACGGTGCGTTCAAGAATTTTCAGGGCCCGTGAGGCTGTGGCTGCCAAGCTTCGGCCGTTGCTGGGCACGCAGGACGACAAGCGGTGGTAGTCATGTTGGATAGGGAGCTCTCATGAATCAAAAAGAAAACCTTTCGGCCTGGATGGACAATGAACTGTCCCAATCCAATGGCGCAGACATTCAAAGGCAGCTGATGGAATCGGCTGACATGCGCCGGTTCTACTCCGACGCCATTCTCATTGGCGACGCCCTTCGCAGCCAAGAAACGCTCAGCACCCGCTCAGTGGCCAATAGGGTAGCCGCGCGACTCGCCAAGGAACCCATCCATTTCTATAACCCCCAGGCTGTGCAGCCTGCGGCGTCCAACCAGCGATCTCCAAAAGTCCGTCCCCGTCAGGTTCTCGTTGGTGCCGTGGCGGCAGCCGCGGTAGCCTTCGTGGCACTGGTGGCCGTCGCGCCCCAGATGCAGGGCGGTGGCGTCACCGAGATCATCGCCGGAGTCTCCTCAGGAATGACGGGCGGCAGTCCACAGCCCACTATGCTCTCGGTTCAGTCGGCAACACCCGTCATGCTGGAAGACCCAAGACTTCGCGAGCTCCTCGAGGCTCACGGATCCATGTCAATTCGTCCCGTTTCTGCCGAGGTCCGCTAGCCATGTGGCTGCGTCATGCTCTGATCAGCTCGGCGCTCCTCGGCGCAGCTCAGCTCGCCGCGGCGCAGCCTGCACCGCAGGCGCCCGATCGTCAGCAGCTTCTGCTTGAGCAGATGTACTCGGTGGCCAAGCGGCTGTCTTTTTCTGGAACCTTCGTGCATCAACAAGATGCGGTGTTGCACACCTCCACCATCGTTCAGATGGTCAATAGCAACCAGGCCATCACCAAGGTTCAGGCACTTGATGGCCAGCGCCAGGAAGTCATCAAAACCCCGAACGAAATTCGAACCTATCTGCCGGAACGTCAGATGATCAAGATTGATCAGACCTCGCTTCGTCGGGCGGCGTTTCCTGACATGTTTGCGGGGTCGCCGGAACAAGTGCTGCGTAACTATGTCATCGAGCAGGGCGGACAGATGCGCATTGCCGATGTCGATGCCGTGGAACTTCTTCTCAAACCCAGACACGAACCGCGCTGGTCCTTGCGGGTTTGGGTGGACCGAAAAACCAATCTGATTGTGAAGTGCCAAAAGATCGACGCCGCGGGCAACACCATTGAGCAAGCGGCCTTCACGGAACTCAAGATCGGCCCGCGTACGAAGGTAAGCGCAACTCCCTCCTTCGCTTCCACCAAGGATTGGAAGGTGCATGACGCCTCGATGAAGGCGCTTGGTCTGCCGGCCACCTTAAAGTTCAAGCCCGAATCGCTCAAGGGCTTCGAGCTGCTTGGTGTCTTTCAACGGGCCTCGACCCCTGAAGACCCAGCAGGAATGCGTCGCTACGTCTTGACGGACGGCCTGGCCACGGTCTCCGTCTTCATCCAGTCAAAGTCAGTGGCGGGCCCCCTGAACGACAAGGTACGTCGCAGGGGCGCGCTCACCATGCTCTCTCGGGAGATTCAGGGCGCTTGGGTCACCGTCATGGGTGATGTTCCGCCTGAAACCCTTCAACAATTTGCACAAACCATCGAATGGAAAACAACACCATGAAGTCCAGGATTCTCTCGTTTGCCTTCGTTGTAATGAGCGCGCTCGTGATCACACCGGTCTCGGTCACCGCACAGACCGCCGCTTCGCGCGGTCTGCCTGACTTCGCCGACCTCGTCGAGCGAGCCGCGCCCGCGGTGGTCAATATTCGCACCACTGAAAAAGTTGCTGCGCGCTCTGTGCCTCCGGGGCATCCGGGCTTTCCTCAGCTTGATGAGAACGATCCCTTTTTTGAATTCTTCCGACGCTTTCTTCCCCCTGGCCAGGCCAATCCCCAGCGACAGCAGCGCGGTGCGCCCGAACAGCAGGTGCCGCGTGGCGTGGGCAGCGGCTTTATTGTTTCCACCGACGGCTACATCCTGACCAATCATCATGTGGTGGAAGGTGCGGATGAAATCCTGGTCACTCTGGCCGACAAACGCGAGTTCAAGGCCACGCTCATTGGCTCGGATCGGCGTACCGACGTCGCCTTGGTCAAGATCACGGCGAGCGCACTTCCCGCTCTGAAAGCCGGAGATTCCAACAAGCTCCGAGTGGGCGAGTGGGTCATTGCCATTGGGTCTCCATTTGGCCTTGAAAACACGGTGACCGCCGGCATTGTGAGCGCCAAAAGCCGAGACACCGGCGACTATCTTCCATTCATTCAG
>JBBAQV010000025.1:0-12141 GCA_040400125.1 Burkholderiaceae bacterium | reverse complement strand
GCATCCGGGCCTCGGACACCAGGCCAATGAGTGCCGCGTTGTCCAGGTGCTGACCATAGTTGATATGGCCCACCAAGATAGGCATTTCGGTGACAAAAAGAAACCGCACAGGAAGTTCGATCTTCACACGTGCCATGGCCCCTAGCCCCCGATGATCCAGCGCAGCGGCGTCAAAAGAAGATCAATGAAATCACGGGTGACGGCCATGAGCGGGCGCATCCAGATTGCAGAAATGATACCTGTCACCAAAAGGCCCAGAACGATAAAGAAGCCAAAGGGTTCGATGCGCGAGACCACCATGGCCTGACGCCATGGCAAAAGCCCCACCAGAATGCGTCCGCCATCCATGGGCGGCAGCGGAAAAAGGTTAAAGACAAACATCACAATGTTGACCAAAATGCCGGCCTTGCACATGGACAGCCAGAATTCTTCTTGAACGCTTGAGCCAATCAAAAGATAAAACGCAATGGCCCAGCCAATGGCCTGGGCCAGGTTGACCGCGGGGCCAGCCAAGGCCACCCAGATCATGTCGTGCTTTGGGCGGCGCAGCCGGGAGAAATCCACGGGAACGGGCTTGGCATAGCCAAAAAGAAAAGCGCCCGCCGTGGCGAAATAGAGCATGAGCGGAATGGCGATGGTGCCGATGGGGTCAATGTGTTTGATGGGGTTTAAGGTGATGCGGCCCATCTGTTCGGCGGTGGGGTCACCAAAGTAACGGGCAGCATAGCCATGTGCGGCCTCGTGCACGGTGATCGCGAAAAGCACGGGAATCGCGTAGATGGTGATGGTTTGAATGATCTGAGCGATGTCCATACGGGCCTATTTCTTTTTGGGTCGGAATGCCTTGCAGACCGATTCGTGGGTTTCAATCATGACGCCGCTGATCAGTTCAACCCCATAAGGAATGGCCGCAAAGATGCCATGCACCAGCACCTCGCCATTGGGGCCGCGAACACCGCCCAGTGTCTCGGCGATCGACTTCGGCTGCCCAGGAAGATTCACCACCATGGTGTTGCCGCGAATTACACCCACCTGTCGCGACAAAATAGCTGTTGGAACATAGTGAAGACTGATCTGCCGCATCTGTTCCCCAAAACCCGGAAGTTCCTTGTCGGCCACGGCAAGCGTGGCTTCGGGGGTGACGTCGCGCCTGCTGGGCCCGGTGCCGCCGGTGGTGAACACAAGATCACAGCCTTCGACGTCAGCTAGCTCAATGAGGGTGCTGGAGATCACGCTGGCTTCGTCAGGAATCAGGCGCTCAAAGGCCTGCCATGGCGTGCTGATGGCCGACTCAAGCCACGCCTTCAGCGAAGGGAGCCCTTGGTCGGTGTAGACGCCCTGACTGGCCCGGTCACTGATGGAGACCAGGCCAATGCGGGCGGGGCGCATGGGGGGCTGTGTCATTGGAGGCTGCGCCAAGGGAGGCTGCGCCATGGGGGAATCGGTGTTGGCCATGCCGCTATTATTGCGCTTATGAGCAAAACCCAACAAACCACCAATTCGCCGCTTTTTTATGCGCCCGAGAGCCTTCGCGAGCTCTCATTCAAAATTCTTCAGATGGCGAAAGACATTGGCGCCACGGATGCCTCTGCCGAGGTTTCGGAAAGCAGTGGGCTTTCGGTCACGGTGCGCAAGCAGTCCGTCGAGACCTTAGAGCGCAATCGCGACCGCGCCGCTTCGGTGACGGTGTATAGCGGACTCAAACGCGGCCATGCAACCACTTCCGATTTTTCCGACAAGGCGCTTCGTGACGCTGTCGCCAAGGCGTTTGATATTGCCCGCTACACCGCAGAAGACCCCTGTGCCGGTCTTCCTGAAGACCATGTGATTGCCAAGAATCCGCCCGAGCTTGCACTCTATTTCCCCTGGGACATTTCGGCTGAGGCAGCCGTCAAGCTGGCGATGACGGCAGAGAAAGCCGCGCTCGGTGTGAGCCCCGCCATTAAGAATTCGGAAGGCGCTTCCATTGCGGCCAGTCACGGCCAGTTTTATGCCGCCAACACACGTGGTTTTGTGGGCGGCTATCCCTACAGCCGTCACTGGCTTTCCGTGGCGCCGATCGCCCAGGCCGGTCAGTCGATGCAGCGTGATGACTGGTACACCTCGGACCGTGATCCATCGAAGCTGTCCGACCCAGAGGCGGTGGGGCGCTATGCCTCGCAGCGTGCCTTGGCCCGACTTCATGCCCGAAAGGTTCCCACTCAGCGGGTACCCGTTATTTTTGAAGCGCCACTGGCCAGCGGCATTCTTGGCGCCTTCGCCCAAGCCGTGAGCGGATCGGCCCTTTATCGAAAGACCACTTTTTTGGCCGACAGTTTGAATCAGCGTGTCTTTCCCAAACACATTCAGATCCATGAAGATCCATTGATTGATGGCGCCATGGGCAGCGCACCCTTTGATGATGAGGGCGTGCGCGTGCAGTCGCGCGATGTCGTGGTGGATGGCCATGTGAAGGGCTACTTCTTGTCGTGCTACACCGCGCGCAAGCTGGGTATGGAGTCGACAGGCAATGCGGGTGGTTCGCACAACCTCACCATGACGAGTGACCGGACTCGTTCGGGTGACGACCTGAACGCCTTGATTCGTAAGATGGGGCGCGGGCTGCTTCTTACCGAAGTCATGGGGCAGGGGGTGAACTATGTCACCGGCGATTATTCGCGTGGCGCCTTTGGCTATTGGATTGAAAACGGTGAGATTGTCTATCCGGTGGAAGAGATCACGATTGCCTCGAACATGAAAGACATGTTTCAAGGCATTCAGGCCATTGGCTCGGACACACTGTGCCGCGGCACGAAAACCGTGGGCTCGATTCTGATCGACGAGATGACGATCGCGGGTGATTAAAACGAGTGATTCAGAGTTGTGATTAAAGACCGGGCCGATGCTGGCTTGGCTGGTCGATCCGTTCGGGCGTGACCCGGGTCGCACGAATGACGCCGGGCACACGGCGCACGCGGCGCAAGACATTGGCCAGGTGCTGGCGCTCGCGCACCTCCAGCGTCAGGTTCATGATGGCCAGGGTTTGATCTTTCGGTGCGGTGTTGGCGCCAACAATATTGGCATCGGCCGCGGAAATGGCGGACGCCACGCGGGCCAAAATACCGCGGGAATCTTGGGTTTCAATGGACAGGTGGGTCACGAACAACCGTTTGAGATCTTCCGCCCAGATGACATCCGCCCAACGGCTTGGGTCTTTCGCACGTTGACGACGACCCAGCCCACACTTGGCCCGGTGAACCACCAAGCCTGCGCCTCCGCGCATCATGCCAATGGCGGCATCGCCCCCAATGGGGTGGCAACAGGCTGCGTATTGAACCGCCGAGCCTTCGCTGCCATCCACTGTGATGGCCTCGTTGCTGGCCGCGAAATGGGTTTCTGAGATGGCAATGGCCTGGCGGGCCAAGGGCGATAGACGTTCGGTGGACAACGCCTGCGCCTGAGGAACAAGCCGGCGCGCGGCCACATTCGCCAGGGTCAGGCCAAGCCCAATGTCTTCTAAAAGACCATCACGGTCATGGGCGCTGTTTTCGGCAAGAAACTGATGCCAGTCCAGCTGTGGGTCATCCACTCCAGAGGAACCGAGCACCTTTAGCGCCTGATCCAAAAGCCGTTGGCCAAATTCGATGGCCTCGCTTCGTGTGGTGGTTTTTAGGCGATGACGAATCTCGGCGCGGGCCTTGGCGGTACGAACAAAGCCAAGCCATGAGGGATGCGGGTTGGCATCGCCCGATGTCTGCACTCGAATGACATCGCCATTGCGCAAAGGCGTGTCAAGCCCCGCGGGCTCATGGTTGATCTCCGCCGAGACGCAGTGGTTACCAATATCCGTGTGAACGTTGTAGGCGAAATCCACGGGTGTGGAGCCACGCGGAAGCTCTTTAATGGCGCCGTTGGGCGTGAAGACATAGACCACATCCGGGAAGAGATCAATCTTGACGCTGTCGAGAAATTCAGATGGGTCGCGGGTCTGCGACTGCACCTGAACCAGTGACTGCATCCACTCGTGGGCTCGCGCCTGAAGCGGGGAGACGGCGTCTTGGGTGTCTTCTTTGTACATCCAGTGGGCGGCCACACCCGCTTCCGAGACATGGTGCATGTCTTCGGTGCGAATCTGAAACTCGACCGGCGTGCCGTAGGGGCCGATCACCGTGGTGTGCAGGGACTGATAGCCATTCGATTTGGGAAGTGCAATGTAATCTTTGAACTTTCCTGGCATGGGTTTGTAAAGGGCATGCAAGGCACCCAGCGCCAGATAGCACTGGGAAATGTCTTTCACCATGATTCGAAAGCCATAGACATCAAGAACCTCAGCAAAACTGAGTTTCTTTTCAATCATCTTTCGATAGGTGGACCAAAGGCTTTTCTCGCGGCCTTCAATCTGGGCATGGATATTAAATTTTGGAAGCTGGGTTTCAATGGCGCTTTGCAGCTGGCCCACGACTTCGCGGCGATTGCCCCGTGCGGCTTTTAATGCCTTGAGCAAGGTGGCGTAGCGTTTGGGATAGAGCCCCGAAAAACTGAGGTCTTCCAGTTCGCGAAAGGCGGCGTTCAGACCTAGCCGATGGGCAATCGGCGCATAGATGTCCAGGGTTTCTTTGGCGACCCTGCGACGCTTTTCTGCCGACACGGCTTCAAGGGTGCGCATGTTGTGCAGGCGGTCGGCAATTTTGATCAGAATGACGCGAACGTCGCGCGCCATGGCCAGAAGCATTTTGCGAAAGTTTTCCGCCTGGGCTTCTTCGCGATTCCGAAACTCAACGGCTTCAAGTTTGGAAAGACCTTCCACCAGTTCGGCCACCTCGGGGCCAAACTTCGCGACCACTTCTTCCTTGGTGGCCTTGGTGTCTTCAACCGTGTCGTGCAGCAGGGCGGCCATGAGGGCCTGGGCGTCAAGCCGCCACTGGGTGCAGAGCTCGGCGACGGCAAGAGGGTGGGAAATGTAGGGTTCGCCGCTTTGGCGGTACTGGCCCAGATGGGCCTCGTCACTGAAACGATAAGCAGCGCGCAGCTGCTCACAGTCTTCCTCGGGAAGATAAGCCCGTGCGAGATCGATCAGCGGGCTTACTGAAACGGCCCGCAGTGCGGGACTATTCACTTAAATAGGAACTTTGCGAAGCATTTCACGGCCAACCTGCTCGGCGGCGATTTCGCGCAGTGCAGTGACGGTGGGTTTGTCGCGGCTTTCAACCTTGGGGGCTGCGCCTTGGGCAAGCTGACGTGCGCGATAGGCGGCGGCCAGAGCAAGTTCGAATCGGTTGGGGATGAACTGCAGACAATCTTCGACAGTGATGCGTGCCATGGTGACTCCGATCGATTCAAAAAAGGTGTGGAACGGACAGCGAAACCTTGAGCAGATTGGGGCAAAAAACAAATAAGCCAGAGCCAATACGCTACTGAATTGCGAAGGCCTCGAATGCCGCTAAAGTTTCGCTAAAGTGTTGATTTATAATAACATAATCGAACTCGTTAGCGTGCTCGATTTCCTCTTTGGCCGCGGCCAGTCGCTGCACAATCACCGCCTCACTGTCTTGCCCGCGCCCCCTTAGCCGGGACTCCAGCACCTCGATGGAAGGCGGCAAAATAAACACACTGCGTGGGGCCAGCCCGCCTTGCCCAAGAATCTGGCGAATCTGCCGTGCTCCTTGCCAGTCAATTTCCAACAAAATGTTGCATTGGCTGGCCAGTTTGTCCTGCATCCACTGGCGCGAGGTGCCGTAAAAGTTGCCGTGCACCTCGGCCCATTCCAGGAAGTCACCGCGATCTCGCTGCTCGAGAAAGGCCTCTCGGCTCGAAAAAAAATACTCCCGCCCGTGGGCTTCGCCTGGGCGGGGAGAGCGTGTGGTGGTTGAGATGGAAAGCGCCCAGTCCGGGTGGCGTTCAAGAAAGGCTTTGATCAGACTTGATTTGCCCGCCCCCGAGGGTGCGGCCACCATGACCAGGCGTCCTGGCTTGTTGGGTGGAAGTGGTTGGTCGGCCATTTGGCTACTATAGCGCGTTGATTCCATGGCGAAAACGCCGCTTTTTCAAGGTGAAATGATGCGTGAACTTCAAGCCCAAGCCATTACCGACTGCATTGCTCAGCTCTGCATTGATGCCTGCCACAAGCTTCCGCCAGATCTGATCCAAGGCTTTCATGACGCCGCTGAAAAAGAGGTTTCGCCCCTTGGCAAATCGGTTCTTCTGAAGCTGATCGACAACGACCGGATCGCCCGTGACAACAATGTTCCCGTCTGTCATGACACGGGGCTGACCATCGTTTATCTCGAACTTGGCCAGGAGGTGCATGTGGTGGGAGGTGACTTCCAGGAAGCCGTGCATGCGGGTGTTCGAAAAGGTTATGCCGAGGGCTATATGCGTAAATCGGTGGTGGGTGACCCGCTGCTGCGAGTCAACACCAATGACAACACGCCCGCGGTGATTCACACCGAGATTGTTCCCGGCGACAAGGTTCGAATCTCGGTGGTGCCCAAGGGCGGCGGAAGCGAAAATTGGAGCACCATGACGTTTCTCTTGCCGGGCGAAGGTGCCGAGGGCGTGAAAAAGTTTGTGGTCAATGCCATCAAGGCGGCAGGCGGTGCCGCATGCCCTCCGCTTACTGTGGGTGTGGGCATTGGAGGCAGTTTTGACAAGGTCACGGAGATCGCCAAAAAAGCCATTCTGCGCGATATCGGCGAACACCACCCCGAGCCGCACATCGCCAAACTTGAATCCGAACTTCTTGAGGCCATCAATCAAACCGGCATTGGCCCGCAGGGCTACGGTGGATTAAGCACGGCCCTCTGGGTGTCGGTTGAAACCTATGCCTGCCACATCACGGCGTTACCGGTGGCGGTCAACATTCAGTGTCACGCAGGCCGTCGTGCGACGGCGGAGATCTAATCATGGCGATTCATCACATCAGCACCCCGCTTACCGACGACATGATTCGTGAACTTCATGTGGGCGATGAGGTTTACTTAAGTGGCGTGATCTACATGGCGCGCGATGCCGCCCACAAACGTTTTGTGGAATTAATCGCCAAGGGCCAGCCGCTTCCCGTGGATCTCACTGGCCAGGTGGTGTTTTATGGCGGCCCTTGCCCAACCAAGCCGGGCCACGTGATTGGCGTCGTGGCGCCAACTTCGGCGTATCGAATGGACCCATACGCCACAGTCTTGTTTGATCACGGGGTCAAGGGCGCGATTGGCAAAGGCAATCGAGGCGAGAGCATTCGGGCGTCATGCAAGAAAAACACCACCGTCTGTTTTTCGGCGGTGGGTGGCATTTCGGCCACGCTCTTGTCCTGCATTCGTGCCGCCGAGGTGGTGGCCTATGAAGACCTTAAAACCGAAGCCGTGCAGCGTCTGGTGATTGAGAACTTTCCGCTGCTGGTGACCAACGACTGCACGGGCCGTGACCTTTATGAAGAGCAGCTGGCCATTTTCCAGGCCAGGCTTACTCCAGGTTCTGGGCCTGTTCCCGAATCTGCTCAATCAAAAGCTTAAGCTCGATTGAGATCGCGCTAAGTTCTGCCGAGGCCGCCTTCGAGCCCAGGGTGTTGGCCTCTCGGTTGAGTTCTTGCGACAGAAAATCAATGCGCTTGCCAACGCCGGATGCTGTTGGTTTTGCCAGCGCCTGACGCATGGCTCGGACATGGGATCCAAGCCGGTCAATTTCTTCGGCGATATCAATGCGAAGACCAAAGGCGGCGGCCTCTTGTCGCACGCGGTCGTCCAGGCTTGCCGCCTGCTCGGCCGTGAGCGTTTCAGTGATGCTGCCTGTCAAGGCCTCGCGAAGTTTGTCGCCCAGTTTGGTCTGCTGGGCCTTGATGGCTTCCGGTATGAGCTGGCCGGCTTGCTGGGCCAAGCTTTCAATTTGCGCCAAGCGGTCTTCAATGGTTTTTGCAAGACGGCCACCTTCGGACAACCGGCTTTCAAGGAATTGTCGTGTGGCGATGTCAAGCGCTGACTGCAGCACCTCGGACCATTCTTCTTGACTCATCTGGGCTTCCTCTAAGACACCAGGAAGTTTGATGAGGTCGGTCACTGAAAACGGTGTGATCTCTGGGTGGTCACGACGAATTTCATGGGCAAGGCGCAGGGCAGAGGCCAGGCCGCTTTCGCTCACGCGGCTTTGGGCAAGGCTTGATTCGGTTCGAGACAGCCCCAGTCGAAGCTCAATCTTGCCGCGGGCTACCGCGCGCTGAAGCTGCTCGCGTAAACTCTGTTCCATCCAGCGAAATTCGTCGGGCAGACGAGGACTGAATTCAAAAAAGCGGCTGTTCACGCTTTTGATTTCAAGGTTGATCTTGCCCACGCGGCAGTCCACGCTTGCGGCGCCAAATCCGGTCATGCTTGGGAACGACATGTCGTAGTCTCGCTGAAACAAAGAGATGTTCGTATTGTAGTGACGAATCGAAACCAAATTGACGGGAGAATCCAATCCATGAACCGCCCCAGTGGACGCACACCAGAACAGCTTCGCGCCGTGAGCATGCAGCGCCGATTCACCAAGCATGCCGAAGGTTCGGTCTTGGTCTGCTTCGGTGACACGAAGGTCTTGTGCACCGCGTCGGTTGAAGAGCGTGTACCCGGTTTTCTGAAGGGCAAGGGTTCAGGCTGGGTCACCGCCGAATACGGGATGTTGCCAAGATCAACCCATACGCGCAGCGACCGAGAGGCGGCCAAGGGCAAGCAAGGCGGACGCACCCTAGAAATTCAGCGCCTGATTGGACGTTCCTTGCGTGCGGTCACCGATCTTGCTGCGCTTGGCGAGCGAAGCATCACCATTGACTGTGATGTGCTTCAGGCCGATGGGGGTACACGAACGGCAAGCATCACTGGAGCCTGTCTTGCGCTCTCGGATGCGCTTACCGGTCTTCTCGCTTCCGGAGTGCTCAAGGCAAACCCGCTGCGCGATACGGTGGCTGCCATTTCCGTAGGTCTTTGGCAGGGGCAGCCCGTGCTGGATCTTGACTATCTGGAAGACTCGTCTTGCGACACCGATATGAATGTGGTGATGACCGGTTCGGGCGGCATGGTTGAGGTGCAGGGCACCGCCGAAGGCGAACCGTTCACGCGCAGCCAGCTTGATGCCATGCTTGGACTGGCCTCGCAGGGGATTGCACAGCTGCGTGAATTTCAACAATGCCTGATGGACGACCCCGAGCGTCTTTCGGTGGCTGTGGAGTAAATGATGACCCGTCCCACCCGATGGGTGTTGGCTTCCTCGAATCCGGGAAAGCTGCGAGAGTTTCAGCATGCACTGCAGCCCCTGACGGAACCCCTTGGCCTTCAGATTGTGAACCAGTCCGAGCTTGGCGTGCCAAGCCCCGAAGAACCCTTCCATACCTTTGAAGAGAACGCCTTGGTGAAGGCGAGGCATGCCAGCGAACATACGGGCCTGCCGGCCTTGGCGGACGATTCCGGAATCTGTGTGGACGCGCTCGGTGGCGCTCCTGGGGTGCGTTCAGCGCGCTACTGGGCGGACAGTCTTGCGGCGAATCCAGAGGCTGCAGGACATCGAGACCTGTTTCAGAAACTGAGCACGGATGAAGCTAATCTTGCCTGGCTGCTGGTTCAGATGAGCAGTCTTGCGACGCAGCGCTTTGCGAATTGCACACCGCCAGACTCATGGTGGAACGCCCAATATGTTGCTGCCATTGCCTGGGTGGCTCATGCTGACGACCCTTCGCCAGTTCTTGTTCGTGGAATATGGCATGGCCGTTTACTTCCGCAAGGGCAGGGGCGAGGCACCGGCGGCTTTGGCTACGACCGTCATTTTTTTGACCCGGACATGTCGCTCACCGCCGCCGAGATGACGCTTGCCCAGAAGCAGTCGGTGGGCCATCGGGGGCGTGCCTTGGCTTTGCTTTTGGAACAACTCTCGATCAGCCGTTGATTTCATTTTCATCTCTGCCCGAGCTCTCGCTCTACGTTCACCTTCCATGGTGCATTCGTAAGTGCCCCTACTGTGATTTCAATTCGCATGAGCAGCGTGGTGACATTCCGGAAGACGCCTACCTGGCGGCGCTCATTCAAGATCTGGAGTCGAGCCTTCCGCTAATCTGGGGGCGGCCTTTGGTGAGTGTGTTCATCGGCGGGGGCACGCCGAGTCTTTTTTCGGCGCAATCGATTGCTCGTTTGCTTTCGGAAATTCGCGCGCGGGTCAGACTTCTTCCGGGTGCGGAGATCACCATGGAAGCGAATCCAGGAAGCTTTGAGGCAGATCGGTTCACTGGTTTTGCGCAGGCCGGTGTGAATCGTTTGTCTCTGGGGGTTCAGTCGTTTCAGGGGCATCAGCTTGAAACCTTGGGTCGGGTTCACAACCCCGAGCAGGCGCTTCGTGCCGCTGAACACGCCGTGAAGGTTTTTCCTCGGGTGAATCTGGATCTGATGTTCGGGCTTCCTGGTCAGACGCTTCGCGAACTTGAAGCTGAGATCGATCAGGCCGTGGCCTTGGGCAGTGAACATCTCTCGATGTATCAGCTGACCCTTGAACCCAACACTCAGTTTGCGGTTCGCCCGCCTTCGAATCTTCCCGATGACGATCAGCTGGCTGATATGCAGCAGCTGGTGGTGGAACGATTGGCGAAGGCAGGATTAGAGCGTTACGAGATCTCGGCCTATGCCAGGCGGGGTGCGCAGGCCCAGCACAATCTGAATTACTGGACGTTTGGCGACTACCTGGGAATTGGGGCGGGTGCCCACGGCAAGATCTCCTCGGCCCATGCCATCGTTCGGACCCTAAAGCCCAGAACCCCCGCGCTTTACATGAGCAGCCCAGCCGAGGCGAAGACGGAATCTGTTCAGGTGGACGACCTACCCTTTGAGTTCATGTTGAATGCGCTTCGCCTTACTCAAGGGGTGGCTGTGTCACGCTGGTCTCAGACCACGGGGATGTCGGTGAGTCAGCACCCGTGGCTGCTCGAAGCGTTGGCGAGGGCCCAGGCCAGCGGGCTCATGGTCCAGGAGCCTGGCCGTTTTGCCGCAACCCCTCGTGGCCTGGACATGCTGACCAATCTTCAGTCGTTCTTTCTCCGCGGCTAGCGTCCTGCCCGGAGATTTTTGCACTTTTTCGGTGCAAAATATTGCAAATCTAAATATTTGCACCAAAATAAGGCATTAAATGCACCGTCATGGTGATTTTTCATATTTCGCAATGAATCTGGTGGTGCAAACGCCTTGATTTCCGGGGCGCGCCAAGCCGGCACGGTTTTCGCTTTATTCTAGGCGCACTGATAGGCGGGTTCCGCTCGCTTCCCTCGGTCAGACTCAACCATTTATTTTAAGGAGAAGTTCGGATGCCCACCCCTCAAGACGTCATGAAGATGGTCTCAGACAACGATGTCAAGTTCGTTGACTTTCGTTTTACCGACACACGCGGCAAGGAACAGCACGTTTCCGTGCCCATCAGCCACTTCGATGAAGACAAGTTCGAGTCCGGCCACGCCTTCGATGGCTCGTCAATTGCCGGCTGGAAGGGCATTGAAGCCTCGGACATGCTGCTTATGCCCGACCCAAACACCGCTGTTCTGGATCCCTTCCGCGAGGAAGCCACGCTGAACCTGACCTGCGATGTGGTCGAGCCCTCGGACGGCAAAGGTTACGACCGTGACCCACGTTCCATCGCCAAGCGTGCCGAAGCCTATCTGAAGGCATCGGGTGTGGGCGACACCGCCTATTTTGGCCCTGAGCCCGAGTTCTTTATTTTTGACGGCGTGACCTGGTCGGTGGACATGTCCGGCTGCGGCGTCAAGATCAAGTCCGAAGAGGCCAGCTGGTCCACCGGTATTGATTATGAAGGCGGCAACCTTGGCCACCGTCCTGCGGTGAAGGGCGGCTACTTTCCTGTTTCCCCTGTGGATTCGTTCCAAGACATCCGTTCGGAAATGTGTCTGATTCTTGAACAGATGGGCGTGCCTGTTGAAGTTCACCACCACGAAGTGGCGGGTGCGGGTCAGTGCGAAATTGGTACCAAGTTTTCGACGCTGACTCAGCGTGCCGACTGGACCCAGGTGCTGAAGTATGTGGTGCAAAACGTGGCAGCCAGCTACGGCAAAACCGCCACCTTCATGCCCAAGCCAGTGGTGGGTGACAACGGTTCCGGTATGCACGTGCACCAGTCCATCTGGAAAGATGGCCAGAACCTGTTTGCTGGCAA
>JBBAQV010000024.1:10864-13175 GCA_040400125.1 Burkholderiaceae bacterium | reverse complement strand
CAATCGTCCCTACGTTAACGTGCGGTTTCGTACGCTCAAATTTACCCTTGGCCATGATGTAGTTCCTTCTTCAATCAATTAGAGGTTAATTAACAAAAATTTCTTACTTGCCTCGGCTAGTCACAACCGCCTCAGCAACATTCTTCGGTGCCTCGCTGTAATGCTTGAATTCCATCGTGTAGGTTGCACGGCCCTGCGTCAATGAACGCAGCGTGGTCGCGTAGCCAAACATCTCGGAGAGAGGAACCTCGGCCTTAATGGCCTTACCACCACCCACCATGTCGTCCATGCCCTGAACCATGCCACGACGTGAGGAGAGATCACCCATCACGGTGCCTGCATAGTCCTCAGGCGTTTCCACTTCAACCGACATCATGGGCTCGAGGAGCACCGGGCTCGCTTTACGGCAGCCGTCTTTGAAGGCCATCGAACCAGCGAGTTCGAATGCAATCTGTGATGAGTCAACGTCGTGGTACGAGCCATCAAACAGGGTGACTTTCACGTCCACCACAGGATAGCCGGCCATCACGCCGCTGTTCATCGTGTCTTTTACGCCTTTGTCCACCGAAGGAATAAATTCGCGGGGGACCACACCACCTTTGATGGCGTCCACGAACTCGTAGCCTTTGCCCTCCGTCTGAGGCTCGATCTTGAGCCAGACGTGGCCATACTGACCTTTACCGCCCGACTGCTTCACGTATTTGCCTTCGATTTCAACAGGCTTGCGAATGGTTTCGCGGTAGGCGACCTGGGGCTTGCCCACGGTGGCCTCGACACCAAACTCACGCTTCATGCGATCCACAATGATCTCAAGGTGAAGCTCGCCCATCCCCGAGATGATGGTCTGGCCCGACTCTTCGTCGGTACGAACACGGAAGGAAGGGTCTTCCTTGGCCAGACGGCCCAGCGCAATGCCCATCTTTTCCTGGTCGGCCTTGGTCTTGGGTTCCACCGCCTGAGAGATCACGGGCTCAGGGAAGATCATGCGCTCAAGGATGATTTCTGCCTCGGGATCGCAGAGGGTCTCGCCGGTGGTGACCTCTTTCAGGCCCACGCAGGCGGCGATGTCGCCCGCCAGAACTTCGGTGATTTCTTCGCGATTGTTTGCGTGCATCTGAAGCACTCGTCCAATACGCTCTTTCTTGCCCTTGATCGGGTTGTAAACGGTGTCGCCAGACTTCAGCACGCCTGAGTAAACACGAATGAAGGTGAGCTGACCGACGAAGGGGTCGGTCATCAGCTTGAACGCCAAAGCTGAAAACTTTTCTTTGTCATCGGCATTGCGACTGACGGGCTGCTCACGGTCATCAATTCCGCCCACGGGAGGAATGTCAATGGGGGAGGGCAGGAAATCAATCACGGCATCAAGCATTCGCTGAACGCCTTTGTTCTTGAAGGCTGTTCCGCAGAGCATGGGCTGGATTTCCGTCGAGATGGTGCGGGCACGAAGGCCGGCCTTGATCTCGGCTTCGGAGAGGTCGCCGTTTTCCAGGTAGGTATTCATGAGCTCTTCAGAGGCTTCCGCTGCGGCCTCAAGCATCTTTTCGCGCCACTCTTTGGCGGACTCAGCGAGCTCAGCAGGAATGTCCATGTAGTCGAACTTCATGCCCTGCGATGCCTCGTCCCAGATGATGGCTTTCATCTTGATGAGGTCGACAACACCTTTGAAATTTTCTTCGGCGCCAATAGGAATCACGATGGGAATCGGGTTGGCGCGAAGCCGGGTACGCATCTGGTCGTAGACCTTGAAGAAATTCGCGCCGGTACGGTCCATCTTGTTCACGAAGGCAAGACGGGGAACCTTGTACTTGTTGGCCTGGCGCCAGACCGTTTCGGACTGGGGCTGAACACCACCCACCGCGCAATAAACCATGCATGCGCCGTCGAGCACCCGCATGGAGCGCTCCACCTCAATGGTGAAGTCCACGTGTCCCGGGGTGTCAATGATGTTGAAGCGATGCTCTGGGTAGGACATGTCCATGCCCTTCCAGAAGCAGGTGGTTGCTGCCGAAGTAATGGTGATGCCGCGCTCTTGCTCTTGCTCCATCCAGTCCATGGTGGCGGCGCCGTCGTGCACCTCGCCAATTTTATGGTTCACGCCGGTGTAATAAAGAATGCGCTCGGTGGTGGTGGTCTTGCCTGCGTCAATGTGCGCGCTAATACCAATGTTGCGGTAGCGCTCAATGGGGGTCTTACGGGACATAGAAAATCCTGGTTCGAAATAAAATGTTTAGAAACGGAAGTGCGAGAAGGCTTTGTTCGCTTCCGCCATACGGTGAACTTCGTCGCGCTTTTTCACCGCTCCGCCACG
>JBBAQV010000024.1:7773-10764 GCA_040400125.1 Burkholderiaceae bacterium | reverse complement strand
AACTCAAAGGCGCCGTAGACGATCCGCTCGGCCACTGCTTTTTTGCCGTGGAGCATCACCACGTTGATAAATTTGGAAACATCTTCGCTACCGAATTTGGGGTCAGCGAGAACAATACGTTTGGGTACTTCGCGACGACGAGGCATGTTGGTCTTCCTTATTCAGTTCAGCCAAGGCCCGAACGCCTTTCAACCTTGGCTGTGCCCAGCACGTACTTCTCATGTCTGGGCGCTTACATGATTTCGGCACCATTGCCGAAATCGGAAAATCGAAGTTGCTTTGTTGCTTGGGCGGCCGGGCACTGGCCCGGAAAACGCCGTTGCAACGGCTTAACGAATGCTTAAGCGGCTTAAGCAGCCTTCGGACGCTTCGATCCGTACTTGGATCGAGATTGTTTTCTGTCTTTGACGCCTTGCAGGTCAAGGGAGCCGCGGACGATGTGATAGCGGACACCGGGAAGGTCTTTGACTCGACCGCCACGGATCAGCACCACAGAGTGCTCTTGAAGGTTGTGGCCTTCACCGCCGATGTAGCTAATCACCTCGAACCCATTGGTGAGGCGAACCTTGGCCACTTTTCGCAGCGCCGAGTTCGGCTTTTTAGGGGTGGTGGTATAGACACGGGTGCAGACGCCACGTCGCTGAGGGCTCGACTCCAGGGCCGGGCTCTTGCTTTTGACGATTTCAGAGGTTCTTGGCTTGCGAACCAGCTGGTTAATGGTGGGCATGATGGTTAATCTTTCTGAGTCTCAAAATTCCAAAAATTCGCGTGCGGGTTTTTCGTGCATTTTTGCGCCCAGTTCAACCGGACACATCGCGTTCAAATCGCGAAAAGCCTTCGATTTTCGGGGCTTTCCGATGATGCTGTCAAGCTCAAAGGTCTGTCTGGCCCTGATTCTTCGTCCCGGCGGAGCGAAGAATCAGGGGACAGACTATTGGGTTAGCCGGCCTGACTGCCCTCCGAAACGTCCCCAGAGGCCTGATCGGCACCCTCGGAAACTGCCTCGGTGGCATCGCCCCCTCCCGAAAATAGGGCTTCGGCATCGATCGCGGCCTGCTGAGCCACGGTCTGCGCCTCGGCAGCCTCGATCGCTTCCCGCTCCTTGCGAGCCTTGTGATAAGCCAGGCCTGTTCCCGCAGGAATCAGGCGGCCGACGATCACGTTTTCCTTCAGGCCGCGAAGTTCGTCGCGCTTGCCCATGATGGCGGCCTCGGTCAGTACCCGGGTGGTCTCCTGGAAGGAGGCGGCCGAGATGAAGGAGTCCGTCGAGAGCGAGGCCTTGGTAATACCAAGGAGCTTGTTCTCGTACTGGGCAGGAAGCTTGTTCTCGGCAAGGGCACGGTCGTTTTCGTCCAGAAGTTCTGAACGCTCCACCTCTTCACCGTTAATGAAGCGGGTGTCGCCTGAGTCCGTGACACGGACCCGACGCAACATCTGGCGAACAATCACCTCAATGTGCTTGTCGTTAATCTTCACACCCTGCAGACGGTAGACGTCCTGAACTTCGTCCACGATATAGCGGGCAAGCGCCTCAACACCAAGCAGACGAAGAATGTCTTGCGGGTCGGCGGGGCCGTCAACGATGGACTCGCCCTTGTTCACAATCTGGCCGTCGTGCACCAGAACGCTCTTCTCTTTCGAGATCAGTGACTCGTGCGCCACGCCGTCCATGTCGGTGATGACAAGACGCTGCTTGCCCTTAGTGTCCTTGCCAAAGGAGACGGTGCCGGTGACTTCGGCCAACATGCCGGCATCTTTCGGCGAGCGGGCTTCGAAGAGCTCGGCCACACGGGGAAGACCTCCGGTGATGTCACGAGTCTTCTGTGACTCCTGCGGAATACGGGCAAGTACCTCACCGACCGCCACATCCTGGCCGTCACGCACGGTGATCAGCGCACCCACGGGGAAGGAGATGTTCACACTGTGATCGGTTCCGGCAATCTTGGTTTCTTCGCCTTTGGCATCGATCAGTTTGACCTGAGGACGCACACCTTTGACCTGGGCACCGCCACGACGTTTGGCGTCGATCACCACAAGGGTCGAAAGGCCCGTGACCTCATCGATCTGCTTGGCCACCGTGACACCCTCTTCGACGTTTTCAAACTTCACACGTCCGGCGTACTCGGTGATGATGGGGCGCGTGAGCGGATCCCAGGTGGCCAACAAGGCGCCAGCCTTCACGGTCTTACCATCCATCGAGAGAAGTGTGGCGCCATAAGGAACCTTATGACGCTCACGCTCGCGGCCGTTGTCATCCGTAATCAGAACTTCACCGGAACGTGAAATCACAACAGGCTCGCCCTTGGCGTTGGTGACATAGCGCATGGTGGGCGTGAAACGAATCACACCGTTGGATTTCGCTTCAACACCACTGGCCGACGCCGTACGTGATGCTGCGCCACCAATGTGGAAGGTGCGCATGGTGAGCTGCGTGCCGGGCTCACCAATCGACTGGGCCGCAATCACACCCACCGCTTCGCCCACGTTCACCAGGTGGCCACGGCCGAGATCTCGGCCGTAGCACTTGGCACAAAGGCCAAAACGGGTGCCGCAGGTCAGCGGTGTACGAACACGAACCTCATCGATTCCAAGGCGCTCAATGGCTTCCACCGCGTCTTCGTCAAGAAGCTCACCCGAAGCAATCAGGGTTTCCTGGGTGTCGGGGTTCACCACTTCGGCAGCGGTCACGCGGCCAAGAATTCGGTCGCGAAGGGCTTCGATGACTTCACCGCCTTCGACCAAGGCCTTCATGTTGATGCCGTTGCTGGTGCCGCAGTCGTCTTCAATCACCACGAGATCCTGGGTGACGTCCACCAGACGACGTGTGAGGTAGCCCGAGTTCGCTGTCTTAAGCGCGGTGTCGGCCAAGCCTTTACGAGCGCCGTGGGTTGAGATGAAGTACTGCAACACGTTAAGACCCTCACGGAAGTTCGCCGTGATGGGGGTTTCAATAATGGAGCCGTCAGGCTTGGCCATGAGGCCGCGCATTCC
>JBBAQV010000024.1:0-7673 GCA_040400125.1 Burkholderiaceae bacterium | reverse complement strand
GCATTGATCAGTCTTGAGATTTCCTTCTTCTTTAAGGCCTTGTTCATGTGAACGAAGGAAAGCCCTGGAGGAAGAATCTTGGAGAGCAGAGCACGGCCCACGGTGGTTTCATAACGTGTGGTTTTGGGCTTGCGTTCCTTGGTGGCTGGGTCGATCTCGAACTCGTTGATGCGGACGTGGATTTTGGTGCCGAGCTCAACCTGACGGTTGCCATAGGCACGCTCGACTTCGGCGACATCCGCAAACATCATGCCCTCGCCAAGGCCATTCACACGCTCACGCGTGGTGTAGTAAAGGCCAAGAACGATATCCTGCGAAGGCACGATGGAGGGCTCGCCGTTGGATGGGAAAAGCACGTTATTTGAGGCCAGCATCAGGGTGCGGGCTTCCATCTGAGCCTCGATGGACAGAGGCACGTGAACGGCCATCTGGTCACCGTCAAAGTCGGCGTTAAAGGCAGCACAGACCAAGGGGTGCAGCTGAATGGCCTTGCCTTCAATCAGCACCGGCTCAAAGGCCTGGATGCCAAGACGGTGAAGGGTTGGTGCCCGGTTCAGAAGCACGGGGTGCTCGCGAATCACTTCTTCAAGAATGTCCCAGACCTCGGGGACTTGTTGTTCCACAAGCTTTTTGGCGGCTTTGATGGTGGTGGCCATGCCGCGCAATTCGAGCTTGTTAAAAATGAACGGCTTGAAGAGCTCCAGGGCCATGAGTTTCGGCAGGCCGCACTGATGCAGCTTCAGGGTGGGGCCCACCACAATCACGGAGCGGCCTGAGTAGTCGACCCGCTTGCCGAGGAGGTTTTGACGGAAGCGTCCGCCTTTGCCTTTGATCATGTCGGCGAGCGACTTCAGCGGTCGCTTGTTGGCGCCGGTCATGGCTTTGCCACGACGGCCATTATCAAGCAAGGAATCCACGGACTCTTGCAGCATGCGCTTTTCATTGCGCACGATGATGTCCGGCGCCTTCAGTTCCAGAAGACGACGCAGACGGTTGTTACGGTTGATCACCCGACGATAGAGGTCGTTCAAGTCGGAGGTGGCGAAGCGTCCGCCATCCAGAGGAACGAGCGGGCGCAGTTCGGGGGGCAATACAGGCAAAACCTCGAGGACCATCCAATCCGGCTTCACCCCGGACTTGTCAAAACCTTCAAGCACCTTGAGTCGCTTGGCGATTTTCTTGATCTTGGCTTCCGAAGAGGTTTCCGCGAGCTCGGTGCGCAGCTTTTCGATTTCGGTCTTCAGATCGATCTCGCGCAAGAGTTCACGAATGCCCTCGGCACCCATCATGGCCACAAAGCCATCACCATACTGCTCTTGCTTAGCAAGGTAGTCGTCTTCCGTCATGATCTGGCCGCGCTTGAGCGGGGTCACGTCGGGATGGATCACCACAAAGGCTTCAAAGTAAAGCACCCGTTCGATGTCACGAAGGGTCATGTCGAGAACCATGCCCAGACGTGAGGGCAGGGACTTCAAGAACCAGATGTGGGCGACAGGGCTTGCAAGGTCAATGTGACCCATACGCTCGCGACGAACCTTGGTGAGCGTGACTTCCACGCCGCACTTTTCGCAGATCACGCCACGGTGCTTCAGGCGCTTGTATTTACCGCAGAGGCATTCGTAATCTTTGACCGGGCCAAAGATTTTGGCGCAGAAAAGACCGTCTCTTTCGGGCTTGAAAGTTCGGTAGTTGATGGTCTCTGGCTTTTTCACTTCGCCATAGGACCAGGAACGAATTTTTTCAGGCGAAGCCAGACCAATCTTGATCTTGTCGAACACCTGGTCTTGCTGAACCTGCTTGAATAAATCGAGTAGCGCTTTCATTGAACACCCTCACATAAATAGTTTCCAGATTGCACCGCCGCCACGCGGCGGGCAACAACGCTCAAATGACTCATGGACTTAGCCACGCTCCAGATCGATATCAATGCCCAGTGAACGAATTTCTTTCACCAGAACGTTGAATGATTCAGGCATGCCGGCATCAATCGTGTGCTCACCCTTCACAAGGTTTTCATAAACCTTGGTTCGGCCGCTCACGTCGTCCGACTTGACGGTGAGCATCTCTTGCAGCACATAAGACGCGCCATAAGCTTCGAGCGCCCAGACCTCCATCTCACCAAAACGCTGTCCACCAAACTGAGCTTTACCGCCCAGAGGCTGCTGAGTGACAAGCGAGTAAGGTCCGGTTGAACGGGCATGCATCTTGTCATCCACAAGGTGATGCAGCTTCAACATGTGCATGTAGCCCACGGTGACGGTTCGATCGAAGGGCTCGCCGTTGCGGCCGTCAAAAAGCTGGACCTGGGTCCGCGTTTTGGTGAGGCCAATGCGCGCAGCAACGTCGTCCGGGTAGGCCAGTTCAAGCATCTGGCGGATCTCGCCTTCCGAAGCGCCATCGAATACCGGTGTGGCGAAAGGCACGCCATGCTTCAGGTTCGACGCGAGTTCGACGACCTCTTTGTCGGAGAGCGTCTTGAGCTCTTCGGGGTGGCCGCTCGTGTTGTAGAGCTTGTCGAGGAACTTGCGCATCTCAGCCGCCGAGGCCTGTTCTTCCAACATGTCACCGATGCGCTGGCCGATGCCCTTCGCAGCCCAGCCCAGGTGGGTTTCAAGAATCTGACCCACGTTCATTCGCGAGGGAACGCCAAGCGGATTCAGCACGATGTCCACGGGGGTGCCGTCGGCCATGTAAGGCATGTCTTCCACAGGAACAATGCGTGAGACCACGCCCTTGTTGCCGTGGCGTCCCGCCATTTTGTCACCCGGCTGCAGACGACGCTTCACCGCGAGATACACCTTGACCATCTTCAGAACACCCGGCAGCAGTTCGTCGCCCTGGGTGAGTTTCTTGTGCTTTTCTTCGTAGGCAAGATCAAACTGATGACGCTTTTGCTCGATGGACTCTTTCAGGCTTTCAAGCTGCTTGGCTGCGGCTTCATCCGACAGGCGGATGTCAAACCAGTGATAGCGGTCCACTTCGGCAAGGTAGGCGGCGTCAATCACCGTGCCCTTGGCAATTTTCTTGGGCCCGCCGTTGGCCGTCTTGCCCACCAGCAGTTTTTCGATTCGCTGGAAGGTATCGGTTTCAACAATTCGAAGCTGATCGTTCAGGTCAAGACGGAAGCGGCGAAGCTCATCGTCGATGATCTGTTGGGCACGCTTGTCACGCTGAATGCCTTCACGGGTGAACACCTGGACGTCGATCACCGTGCCACTCATTCCCGAAGGAACACGAAGCGAGGTGTCTTTCACATCCGATGCTTTTTCGCCGAAGATTGCGCGAAGAAGTTTCTCTTCGGGGGTCAGCTGGGTTTCACCTTTGGGGGTGACCTTGCCCACCAGGACGTCGCCCGCCTGAACTTCAGCGCCCACGTAAACGATGCCCGATTCATCCAGACGGCCAAGTTGGCCTTCCGATAGATTCGAGATGTCGCGCGTGATTTCTTCCGAGCCGAGCTTGGTGTCACGGGCAAGAATGGAAAGCTCTTCGATGTGAACCGAGGTGTAACGATCGTCCGAGACAACCCGTTCAGAGATCAGGATCGAGTCTTCGAAGTTGTAACCATTCCAGGGCATGAAGGCGACCAGCATGTTCTGGCCAAGCGCCAATTCGCCAAGATCAGTGGAAGCGCCGTCGGCAATGACATCGCCGCGGCCAACCACATCACCGCGCTTCACGATGGGGCGTTGGTTAATGTTGGTGTTCTGGTTCGAGCGGGTGTACTTCTGCATGTTGTAGATGTCCACACCCGATTCGCTCGACTTGGTTTCATTGTCGTTGACACGAATCACCACACGACGCGAGTCGACGTAATCGACCACACCACCCCGTCGGGCCTGAACCACCGTTCCTGAGTCCACCGCGCAGGTGCGCTCAATGCCGGTTCCAACCAGAGGCTTTTGGGGCCGCAGGCAGGGCACAGCCTGACGCTGCATGTTCGAACCCATCAGGGCTCGGTTGGCATCGTCATGCTCGAGGAAGGGAATGAGTGAGGCGGCCACAGAGACAATCTGCGACGGTGCCACGTCCATGTACTCAACCTTGTCAGCCGAGGACAGGGTGGTCTCACCATTCACGCGAACCGAAATCAGGTCGCCAGTGAGGTTGCCTTTGGCATCCATTTCGGCATTGGCCTGAGCGATCACATACCGACCCTCTTCGATGGCCGAGAGGTATTCAATTTTGTCCGTGACCTTGCCACCATCCACCTTGCGGTAAGGGGTTTCAAGAAAACCGTACTCATTGAGCCGTGCATAAAGCGCCAATGAGTTGATCAGACCAATGTTGGGTCCCTCAGGCGTTTCGATTGGACAGACACGTCCGTAGTGGGTGGGATGCACGTCGCGAACTTCAAAGCCCGCACGCTCCCGGGTAAGACCGCCCGGTCCGAGCGCCGAGACACGACGCTTGTGGGTGATCTCGGAGAGCGGATTGGTCTGGTCCATAAACTGCGACAGCTGGGAGGATCCGAAGAACTCACGAATGGCGGCCGTGATGGGCTTGCTGTTGATCAGGTCATAAGGCTGAAGATTATCGGCCTCGGCCTGACCCAGTCGTTCACGTACCGCGCGCTCGACGCGAACAAGGCCTGAGCGGAACTGGTTTTCGGCGAGTTCGCCCACACATCGGACGCGACGATTGCCAAGGTGATCGATGTCATCGATTTCGCCACGGCCATTGCGCAATGAAACCAAGAGCTTGATCACGTCAAGAATGTCTTCGTTATTCAAGGTCATGGGGCCCGAGACTTCTTCCCGGCCCAAACGACGGTTGAACTTCATCCTGCCCACAGCCGACAGATCGTAGGAATCTGGGCTAAAGAAAAGACGGTCAAAAAGCATCTGCACCGCATCTTCCGTCGGTGGCTCGCCTGGGCGCATCATGCGGTAGATAGCCACACGGGCAGAGATCTGGTCCGGGGTCTCGTCAAGACGTAAAGTCGATGACATGTAGGGGCCCTGGTCGAGATCGTTGGTGTAGAGGGTTTTGAACTCGCGGACCTTGGCGTCACGGAGTTTGCCGAGCAGCTCTTCGGTGATCTCTTCATTGGCCTTGGCAATGATCTCGCCGGTTTCAGAATCAATCACGGCATGAGCCAGCACGCGGCCTAGCAGGTAGTCATCGGGAACGCTGATGCGCTTTAAGCCGGATTTTTCAATGTCGCGAATGTGCTTGGCGTTGATCCGCTTGTCGCGGCCAACAATCACATTGCCCGACTTATCGACGATGTCGAAACGGGCCTGTTCACCGCGCAGACGCTCGGCGACCAGGTCCATCTGAGCGCCTTCAGGAAGCAGCTGGAAATGATCGAAGTCGAAGAAGTGGGCAAGGATCTGCTCCACGTTTAAGCCTAGGGCCTTCAGCAAAATGGTGACCGGCATCTTGCGGCGACGGTCGACACGGAAGTAAAGGATGTCTTTCGGGTCGAATTCAAAGTCGAGCCAAGACCCACGATAAGGAATGATGCGGGCCGAAAATAAAAGCTTGCCCGAGCTGTGAGTTTTGCCCCGATCGTGTTCAAAGAAAACGCCCGGTGAACGGTGCAGCTGGCTCACGATGACGCGCTCGGTGCCATTGATCACAAACGACCCGTTGTCCGTCATCAAGGGAATATTGCCCATGAAAACTTCTTTTTCGCGAATTTCTTTGACGGTAGGCTTGGCGGCCTCACGGTCGTAAATTTTCAGGCGGACCTGGGCACGAATGGGGGCCTCAAAGGTCTGCCCGCGCAGCTGGCACTCGCGAACATCAAAGGCTGGCGTGCCCAAGGTGTAATGGAGGTAATCGAGCTCGGCCATGCCGTTGTGGCTCTTGATCGGGAAGATGGACTGGAAAGCCGCCTCAAGACCCTGAACCTTACGCTCGGTTGGGGGGACGTCTTCCTGCAAAAAGGCCCGAAACGAGGCGAGCTGAGTTGCGAGAAGGTAAGGAATATCGAGAACGGCTTTGCGTTTCGCAAAGCTCTTACGAATGCGTTTCTTTTCAGTGAAGTTATATGCCACGTTTGGCTCCTTTTGGGAAAACCTCAGTTGTTGGATCAGTCTTAAACAAGCCCACTGCCCTGCTTACCATTCCGAGCTATGCGATGTTGACGAGGCCAGGGCTAGGTCTTTCTAACCCGGCAGACCATCAACATGGCGCAGCCCGCTCAACGGAAAATGCATCTGCAAGATGCCGGACATGACTGTCCGTACCCTGCAGATGCCTATCGCGGTGAGACGATTACTTGACTTCGACCTTTGCGCCGGCCTCTTCAAGCTGCTTGACCAAGGCATCAGCATCAGCCTTGCTCACGCCCTCTTTGATGGGCTTGGGAGCGCCGTCAACGAGGTCTTTTGCTTCTTTCAGGCCAAGGCCTGTTGCAGCACGAACCACCTTAATGACTTCAACTTTCTTGTCGCCAGCCGAAGCAAGAACCACGGTGAAGTCGGTCTTCTCTTCAGCAGCAGCGGCACCGCCACCGGCGGCGGCAGGTGCTGCAACAGCCACAGCGGCAGCAGCAGCAGATACACCGAACTTCTCTTCCATGGCTTTGATCAGCTCGGAAAGCTCAAGAACGGACATGGCGCCAATGGCGTCTAACAGTTGGTCTTTATTCATTTGAAAACTCCAGATTTCGATTCAATAAAAAATGATCAAGTCGATTGCGATTCGCGTTGATCCCTAAGCGCAGCCACCGTACGAACAAACTTGGACGGGACTTCGTTGAGGGTGCGCACGAACTTGGCAACCGGGGCCTGCATCGTTCCGAGCAATGTTGCGAGCAGCTCATCACGCGACGGCATCGAGGCAAGAGCCTTCACGCCAGCTGCGTCCATGAGGTAGTTCGGCATTGCGCCCGCTTTGATGACAAAGACTTCGTTGGCTTTTGCAAAGTCGTTCATGACCTTTGCTGCAGCAACGGGGTCCGTCGAAATACCGTAGATCAGAGGGCCGACCATTTTGTCGGCCAGCATCTCAAACGGTGTTCCGGCAACGGCACGACGAACCAGTGTGTTTTTAACCACACGCAGGTATACGCCGGCGCCGCGCGCCTTCTTGCGGAGATCGGTGATGTTGGCCACATCAAGACCACGGTACTCTGCGAGGATGACTGACTGAGCCTTGGCCACCTGGGCTGTGACTTCGTCGATCACCACGGCTTTCGCTTCGCGGTTTAATGCCACATTTCACTCCTTCTCAATGTTTCTCACCCGAATGGGATCGAAACGGTTGATACCGGCGAGACCTGAGAGCTTCCGATGAACCAAGGCCCATCGATTTCTTTCGGGATCGCCATCTACGCTGGGCCGCCATCCAATGACGAATGGCCAATTAAGCAGTGATGCCCCAACGGTCTTTGACAACCTGCAGCGTCATCCCGAAGAAATCGGCTGCAGCCCAAAGCTTGTTACGACGTCTCGGTTACTGAGCCGCCATGATTGAGGTTTGATCCACCCGAATGCCGGGGCCCATGGTGGTCGAGATGGCTACCTTGCGAAGGTAGACACCCTTGGACGACTGGGGCTTGGCGCGATTCAATGCATCGATCAGTGCCATCAGATTGGAGCGCAGGGCATCGACCTCGAAGGAGGCCTGACCAATCGTGCAGTGAACAATGCCGGACTTGTCAGTACGGTACTGAACCTGACCGGCCTTGGCATTTTTGACTGCCTGAGCGACGTCGGCTG
>JBBAQV010000023.1:12153-13406 GCA_040400125.1 Burkholderiaceae bacterium | reverse complement strand
GCCAATATCCATCGAGCGATAGACCAGGGCAGAGTCCATGCTGATGATTTCAATTCTGGGGTGACGGTCAGCAAGGGCCATGGCAAGACCCGTTTTGCCGCTGGCCGTTGGACCGATCAGGCAGAGCATCACTGACCGCGAAGGAAAAGCTTGTCCAGATCCGAAAGTGAGAAGGCGAGCCAGGTGGGCCTGCCGTGGTTGCACTGATCGGCTCGATCAGTTCTTTCCATGGCTCGGAGAAGCGCGTTCATCTCGGGGATCGTGAGTGATCGATTGGCCCGAACTGCCGCGTGGCAAGCCATCTGCGCAAGCAGCTCATTGCGTTGTGATTCCACCTCAAGTGCTGCGCCCTCCTGGCCTAGTTCGGCCAGCGTGTCGCGTAAAAGGGCGATCGGATCGCTGTCGGCCAGCATCACGGGCAGGCCGCGAATGGCAATCTGCTGTTCGCTGATCTGACCCAGGTCGAACCCAAGCTGATGCAGTGCAGACTGTTGGAACCTGAAGGTTTCCATTTCTAATGGGCTTGCCGAGAACACCGCAGGGCTTAGCAGAGATTGGCTTGATGCCTCAGCCCGAGTTCCGTCGAATTGTTTTTTGAGCGCTTCGTAAACGACCCGTTCGTGGGCTGCATGCATATCCACCAGAATCAGCCCGTGCTTGTTCTGCGCCAGGATGTAAATGCCATGAAGCTGACCAAGAGCAAAGCCCAAGGGGTGTTCTTCATTGCCCTGGGCGCCCCAGTCGTCGGTGCGCTTCAGGCTGTCGATGCCGGGCTCACGAGCCGAAAAACCCGATGCCGCCCGAATGGGTGCGGTGTCCCATTGCAGTCCCAGTGATGCCGTCTGTCCGCTGCCCACAGAGGGGCTCCATGGCTGCAGCGACGCACCCCTTGCTGATTTTGATTCGGCCAAGGCCAGGGATTCATCACGGCTTTCTGGCATCAACGCACTGATCGCTAAGGCGTCTCGTATGGCGCGAAACACGGCCTGGTGAACGGCAGGGCTCTCACGAAAGCGAACTTCGTTTTTGGCTGGATGCACATTGACATCCACGAGCTCAGGGTCAATTTCGAGGGCCACAAGAAAAGCCGGCTGCCGGTCACTGTGCAAGACATCTTGGTAAGCAGCCTTCACCGCATGCATCAGCACCCGGTCGCGAACAGGTCGCCGGTTGACATAAAAGTACTGGTCATCGGCACGGGTACGAGACTGGGTTGGTGGCACAAGCCAGGCTTGAATGCGCATGGGGCCGGC
>JBBAQV010000023.1:0-12053 GCA_040400125.1 Burkholderiaceae bacterium | reverse complement strand
GGGTACGAGACTGGGTTGGTGGCACAAGCCAGGCTTGAATGCGCATGGGGCCGGCCTGAACATCCACGACGCGAAGATCGGTTTCTGTGGCATTCAGACAATGCGCAATCCGTTGCGTGGCTGACCCTGCGGGGTAGCGAATCACCGGCTTGCCCTGGTGGCTCATCAGCCATTGAATCGAGGGCTGAATCATGGCAATTCGGTTGAAGATATCTTTGCAGTGATTGAGTTCGGTGGCGGGCGATTTTAAAAACCGCTTCCTTGCGGGGATCTGGTCAAACAGGCCTTCGACATCAATATGGGTTCCATTGGGGCCCGATGCTGGGCTCACGGCCCAGGGGCCGTCATGGTTGTCGATTCGCATGGCATGAGCGGCATCGGCGGTTTTGCTGGTGATCGACATTCTTGCAACCGATCCAATTGCCGCAAGGGCCTCGCCACGAAAGCCATGGGTGGCGACCTTGATGAGGTCGTCCTGGCTGGCAATTTTGCTGGTGGCATGTCGTTGCACCGCCAATTCCAACTCGCCGGGGGGGATGCCGCAGCCATCATCACGCACCCGAATGGCACGAATGCCGCCGTCGTCGAGTGCCACATGAATCTCTGTGGCTTGAGCGTCCACCGCATTTTCAATCAGCTCTTTAATCACGGATGCTGGGCGCTCGACCACCTCGCCAGCGGCAATCTGGCTGATGAGAAGATCGGAAAGAAGACGAATCGGCATGATGAATGGGCAGAGCCTACATCATCTTCGACTTGGCAAGCGGCGGGTTGGCCTCGAAGTAGCGTCGTATGCCGGCGACCAGGGCTCGAGCCATTTGATTCTGGTAGTCCTCGTCTCGCAGGCGTAACTCTTCATCAGGGTTGCTGATGAAGGCGGTCTCGACAAGGATGGAAGGAATGTCCGGAGCCCTCAGCACGGCGAACCCCGCCTGCTCAACCCGGGGCTTGTGCAGGGTGTTCACATCCTTGATCTCCTGAAGCACCGACTGGCCAAGTTTGAGCGAATCCTTGATCTGAGCCGAGGTGGACATGTCCAGAAGTACCTCGGCCACAGTTCGATCCTTGTGGCGAATATTCAATCCGCCGATCATATCGGCGCTGTTTTCTTTGTTGGCCATCCAGCGGGCCGCGCTGCTGGACGCCCCTTTTTCCGAAAGGGCATAGACCGACGAGCCTCGAGCTTTGGGGGAGATCCAGGCGTCTGCATGAATCGATACGAACAGATCGGCCTGAACACGACGTGCTCGTTGGACACGAACATGTAGGGGAACAAAGTAATCGCCGTCGCGGGTGAGGTAGGCACGCATATTGGGTTCGGCGTCGACCAGACGTTTAAGTCTTCTTGCAATCGAGAGCACCACATCCTTTTCAAAGGTGCCACGTTTGCCAATGGCCCCTGGGTCTTCCCCGCCATGTCCCGCATCAAGCGCGATGGTCACGAGTCGGCTCACCACGGGTTTGCGAGCGGCCGCATCGGGCGGTGCCGCGCGCTTGGCGTTGGGGTCCGTGATCTCGGGCGCCCTGGCCACGGACGGTGTCTGGGCTTTTTCCTTTTCATAGCTTGCAAGGAAATTCATCAGAGGGTCGTCATCAACCAGCGGAAAGAGGTCAAGCACCAGTCGGTGCTGGTACTGGGCAACGGCCTGCAGGCTAAAGATCTCGGGCTTGATCGGCTGTTTCAGGTCCAGCACGATCCGCACGGTGCGAGCCTGGTATTGCGCTACCCGAATGGCGTGAATGAATGGGTCATTGCCACTGACTCGTGCGGTGAGATCACGAAGCGAATCATTGAGCAGTGAGTCTTCAAGATCAATCACCAGTCGTGTGGGGTTGTCTAAAAGCTTTGTGCTGTAACGAAGACCTTCCGTGTCGTGTTCCAGCGTGATGCGTGTGTAATCTTTGGCCGGCCAGATTCTTACGGCAATTACCTTGGCCGCGTGAGCTGAGCCTGTTCGAAGCCCAAGCAAGAGAGTTGCGCCTGCGGCCAGAGTGATTTGGCGTCGCGCTCGATTGCTCGGAGGCTGTCGGGTCACGAAGCTTGACCCACTGCTTGGATCGCCGCTGGAACCGCTGAGAGGTCCAGTCCGTCGTGTTGATCGTGAACCACGAAGGAGAGACTTCGTGGCCCTTCGGGCTGAGTGTGGTCCGCCCAGTCAATCTCGACGGTGAGATGTGGACCAGGCATGCCTCGCGCGTGTTCAGGCCATTCAATGAGTGTGACGCCAGGTTCGGAAAGCACGTCTCGGATGCCGCCGTGCTGCCAGGCTTCGGGCTGATCTTGTCGGTAAAAGTCAATGTGATGAAACCGAAGGCCTTGCGCGTCATACGACTCAAGAATGCTGAAGCTGGGGCTTTTAATGCGCCCATGAATGCCGCAGGCCTGCAGGAACGCCCGAACCAGGGTGGTCTTTCCGGCCCCAAGCTCACCGCGAAGATGAATACGCAGGCTGGGCGGGCGAGAGGAATCTTGGGTTGGACGAAGCAGCTCCAGCAGGACCTTGGCCAGTGCAGCAGCAACGGCTTGGGTGACCGACTCATCAGCGTTGTGGATGGTCAGCCTTGAGGCCTTGCCTAACGGTGATGGGTTTTGGCGCATACTTTTGCGTATGGAAGTTGCAGCAGACGATCTCATTCTAATCGCCAAGTCACTTGGTTTTCATCGCGTGGGCGTGGTGGATCTGGATGAAAGAGACAGCCTCTCGGCTGAAATGGTTCATTACCGTGCATGGCTTGCCAAGGGGCACGCGGGCGAGATGGATTACCTGCATCGTCATGCCGACCTTCGTGCCAACCCGCGTGGGCTGCTTGCAGAAGACTCCCCTCATCTTCGAGCCATTGTGGTCACAATGAACTACCTGCCTTCAACCCAGAGTGAATGGCGAGAGAGTCACGCCAAGGCCGTGGCCGACCCTGCGCGTGCCGTGGTGTCGGTCTATGCCCATGGACGTGACTATCACAAGGTGATGCGACAACGTCTGGTGAAACTTGCTGAGGCGCTGAACCAATGGGCGAGTGGCGCTTACGAATTTCGTGCCTGTGTGGACTCAGCACCCGTGCTTGAGGTGGCACTTGCCTCGCGTTGCGGGCTGGGCTGGCGAGGCAAGCACACGTTACTTTTGAATCGCACTCAGGGTTCGATGATGTTTCTTGGGGTGCTGCTGACATCAATGCCTGTCCCTGCCATTCAGTTCGAAGATGCCTTGGAAGAGTCCGACGAGGGCCATTGTGGAAGCTGCACCCAGTGTCTGGAAGCCTGCCCCACCCAGGCCTTTGTTGGCCCCTATGAACTGGACGCCAGGCGTTGCATCGCTTACCTGACGATCGAGCTTGCCGGCAGCATCCCTGAACCCCTGCGACCACTCATCGGCAATCGGGTCTACGGCTGTGACGACTGCCAGCAGGTTTGTCCTTGGAATCAGTTTGCCAAGGTTGGCACGGTCGCCGATTTCGACGTGCGTCACGGCCTGGATCACGCAACCCTTGCGGATCTTTTTGCCTGGACAGAAACCGAGTTTCAAGAGCGCCATCAGGGCAGTGCCATTCTGCGCATTGGCTATGAGCGTTGGCAGCGTAACCTGGCGGTGGGCATTGGCAATGCCTTGGCGTCGAATGGTCTTTTGCCATCCATGCGCGAAACGCTTCGCCAGGCGCTGATTCTTCGGCGGCCATCGGCCTCGCCCATGGTGGCCCAGCACATTGACTGGGCTCTAGCCCAGCCTCAATTGTCTTAGGGAAGGTGTTGCAGCAGGGCGTACCAGCCCGTGATGGTGGCCATGGAGGCCAGTGTTGAGAGTGACACCATGCCTGCGGTCAGCGGCCCATTGCCACCCATGCGAGAGGCCAGAATGTAAGAGCTCGTCGCTGTGGGCATGGTTGAAAACAAAATGGCCATGTCGCGTTGAACACCATCCACGCCAAGGGCACGACACAACAGCCAAGCCACCACAGGAAGAATCAAAAGCTTGATGGATGTGATGGACGCTGCCTGAAGCTTCGCGGTGGCACTTCGAATGCCTTCAAAGTTCAGCCCTGCACCCACGCACATCAGACCCACCGCCAGTGATGCGGAGCTGGCTCGATCCAGCACGCCGTAAATCAGATCGGGCGGGGTCAAGGCCAACAGATTGACCACAATGCCGGCAATGGTCGCCAGCAGCAGTGGATTGCGCGAAAGCTCTTTAAAGAGCTTCACGGGGTTAAAGGTGTTGGCAAGAAACGAAACCGCAAAGACATTCGCGAGCGGCACGGTAAAGCCAACAATCACGGCCATCAGCGCCAACCCTTCGCTTCCTGCAGCACGTGTTGCCACCGCGAAGGCCACATAGGTGTTAAACCGAAAGGCACACTGAACGCCCGAAGCCCAGTCCATGCGGGTCATCTTGGGGATCCAGCGGGTGGTTAGACCCAAAAGCGCGCCTATGCAAAGGGTGACCATGGCCACCTGAACCATCAGCCCGGTTTGTCCGGCTGAGAAGTCGCTTCGGGTGATGGCGGCAAAAAGCAGCGCGGGAAAGAGAACAAAGTAGACCAGTCGTTCGCAGCCTTCCCAGAATGAACGTTCAAGCCAACGGGTGCGCATCATGATGTAGCCTGCGGCAATCATGGCGAAGTCGGGGAAAAGAAGTGAAAATCCGTTCATGAGCACTCGGGAAAGCCCACAGTCTACTCTTGCCAAGACGCCAGAGGCAGCGTCTCTTCGCGACGAGGACCGGAACGAGATTGATCAATTCTGCGATGCGCTCTGGCTTGAAAGCGGGCTTTCGAAAAACACGCTTGCAGCCTATCGACAAGATCTGTCTGACCTTGCCGGCTGGCTTGCCCGGCATCAAGGGGCGTTGGTGTCGGCCTCTCGTGAGCAGGTGAGTCGATATTTTTCGGAGTCGTTTCGCAGCATTCGCGCAAGTACCGCGAATCGAAGGCTCTCATCCATGCGTCGATATTTCGCCTGGCTGATGGTCAATGGTCGCCGAGATGACGACCCCTGCCTGCTTTTGAAGAGCGCCAAACAGCCCAGTCGCTTTCCGAAGGCACCGATTGAGGCTCAGGTTGAGAAGCTCCTTGATGCCCCCGATGTGACCACTGACCTTGGTCTTCGAGACCGGGCCATGCTAGAGATGATGTATGCCGCAGGCCTTCGCGTGAGTGAGCTCATTGGTCTGCAGAGCCTTCATGTCTCGATGAGTGATGGCGTGGTTCGAGTGATTGGCAAGGGAGACAAAGAACGCATTGTTCCGCTGGGCGAAGAGGCCATGAGCTGGCTTGGCCGTTACATGACTGAGGCCCGCCCCAGGCTCTTGCGTGGCCGAAGTTCAGAGGCCTTGTTTGTGACCGAGCGCGGCGAGGCCATGAGTCGGCAGCGATTCTGGAAGATCATCAAGGTCTATGGCATTCGCGCGGGGCTGGCCATGACGCTGTCGCCCCACACACTTCGACATGCCTTTGCAACCCATCTCTTGAATCATGGCGCTGATCTGCGTGCGGTTCAGATGTTGCTTGGCCATGCGGATATCTCGACCACCCAGGTCTATACCCATGTGGCCAACGACCGACTCAAAGCGATTCATGCGAAACATCACCCTCGGGCTTAAAATTAACTGATGTCCTTCGAACACATCATTGGTCTTACCGCCATTGCGGCCTATCTTGTTGGGTCCATTTCTTTTGCCATTGTGGTGAGCCGACTGCGTGGCATTGCGGACCCGCGCAGCTACGGATCGAATAACCCAGGGGCCACCAATGTGCTGCGAAGCGGAGACAAAACGGCTGCTGCACTCACCCTTCTTGGCGATGCGCTGAAAGGTTTTGTGGTGGTCTTGCTGGCCGACAGCCTGACCTCGAATACCCTCTCGGCTGAATGGCGAGAGCTTGCCGTGGCCGTGGCTGGGTTCTTTGTATTTCTTGGCCATCTCTTTCCGGTCTATTTCCGATTCCAGGGCGGTAAGGGTGTGGCCACAGCATTCGGCATTCTTCTGGCGATGGACCCTTATCTTGGGTTGGCTGTGGCTGTTGTCTGGCTCTTGGCTGCTCTTGGTAGTCGTATCTCTTCACTTGGCGCGTTGAGTGCCGCTGTGGCTGCGCCCCTCATCACCGCATGGATTTTTGATTTTGGCGTGATGTTCTGGGCCGTGCTTGCCATTGCCTTGCTGCTGGTTGCTCGCCACAAGAAAAACATTCAGCAGCTGCTTGCTGGCCAAGAACAGGCCTTCAAGAAAAAAGATTAACCCAGTGGCCAGCGCGGCCGTACATTGAATGACCCAGCTGCCTGGGGCTCAGTGCCGTTGAGCAGCTGAAGCCCTGCCGCCCAGGCGATCATCACACCGTTGTCGGTGCACAGGCTTGGCGCAGGGAAGAAAACCTTGGCGTTAAGTTGCTTTTGCATTTCTGCCAACTGTTGGCGCAGCGCCTGGTTGGCGCTGACCCCGCCTGCGACCACCAGATTCGAAATACCGGTCTCTTGAATGGCTCGGGAACACTTGGCCACCAGCACATCAACAATCGCCGCCTGAACCCCTGCGGCAACATCGGCCTTGGTGCTGTCGTCCAAGGGGGCTTCTCGCGTGAGCTTCTGAACCTGGGTGAGCACGGCTGTTTTGAGCCCGGCAAAGCTGAAGTCGAGGGTGGGGCGCTTGGCAAGCGGCCTTGGAAACACGAATCGATCAGCCTTGCCTTTGGTGGCCCATTGGCTGATGGCAGGGCCCCCAGGGTAGCCAAGACCCAGGAGCTGTGCTGATTTGTCGAAGGCCTCACCGGCGGCGTCGTCAATGGTTTCGCCCAGAATTTCATAATCGCCTAAGGCCTTCACCTGCATGATCTGGGTGTGGCCGCCACTGACCAACAGTGCAAGAAATGGGAACCCCAAGCCCGCTGCAGCGGGGTCCAGGAGCGGAGACAACAGATGCCCCTCAAGATGATGAACACCAAGAATGGGCTTGCCCAACGATTCGGCAAGGCCCTGAGCCGTGCTGGCGCCGACCAGAAGCGCCCCAGCAAGCCCGGGCCCTTCCGTGAAGGCGATCGCGTCCACTGCGTCCCAGTTCAGCCCCGCCTCGGCCATGACTTTTTCCGTGAGTGGAACCAGCCGAAGGATGTGATCCCTGGAGGCAAGCTCCGGCACCACCCCGCCATAGTCGGCGTGCATGGCAATTTGGCTGTGCAGGGCCTGGGCCAGAATCTCACCCCTGGGCAGGGGGTTCGGTGTGTTCGGGGCCCTTGGGTCGCCAGGGACGTGATGGACATTCGGGGACAGTCGAACCAGGGCCACCCCGGTTTCGTCACACGAGGTTTCAATGCCCAAAATGGTCAGGTGGGCCCGGCCTGCTGGGCCATGGGCGCCTCTCGCTTGCCAGAACGGCTGAACTCCGCGATACTTGTGGGTTCTCTGCCAACCCTTTTGGACGATTTTCACAATGCCTCTTGTTCGATTAAAAGAAAATGAGCCTTTCGAGGCCGCGCTTCGCCGCTTCAAACGCACGATTGAGAAGATTGGTCTTCTCACCGAACTGCGTGCCCGTGAATTCTATGAAAAACCCACGGCAGAGCGTAAGCGTAAAAAAGCTGCTGCAGTGAAGCGCCACTATAAGCGCGTCCGCAGCATGATGCTGCCTAAGCGCAAGTACTGATCAGGCACGAAACAAGCGCTCAGAAGGTACTTTTCAGTACTCTTATTGAGCAGAAAGCATCTCACCCCAGGCGGTGAGCGAAGCCTTGATTAAATCCACTCTTCAAGAAGACATCAAAACGGCCATGCGGGCCAAGGACGGTGACAAGCTCACCACCTTGCGCCTCGTGACCGCCGCCATCAAGCAAAAAGAGGTCGACGACCGCGTTGAACTTGATGACGCAGGCGTCCTTGCCATTTTGGAAAAAATGGTCAAGCAGCGTAAAGACTCCATCAGCCAGTTTCAGGCCGGCGGACGTCAAGATCTGGTCGAAAAAGAGCAGGCCGAACTGGCCATTATTTCGGCCTACATGCCCGAACAAATGTCCGAAGCAGAAGTCGCCAAAGCCGTCGATGCCGCAGTTGCCCAGACGGGTGCCGCGGGCCCTCAAGACATGGGTAAGGTGATGGCCATCCTCAAGCCCTCTCTTGCCGGCAAGGCCGACATGGGCCTTGTCTCTCAGCTGCTTAAAGCCCGTTTGACCAAGTAATCATTCGGCCGAGTCATCGTTCGACCATCACGACCGGCCTTAAACTTAGGCCATGATTCCCCAACAGTTTATTGATGATCTGCTTCGGCGCGTTGATGTCGTCGAAGTGGTGGGTCAATACGTTCAGCTCAAACGCTCGGGCGCCAATTACTCGGGGCTTTGTCCCTTTCACACCGAGAAAAGTCCCTCCTTTTCGGTGAGCCCCGCGAAGCAGTTCTACCATTGCTTTGGCTGCGGAGCCCACGGCACGGCTTTGGGTTTTCTCATCGAACACCTGGGGCTTCCGTTTCCTCAGGCTGTGGAAGACCTGGCAAGGCGGGTTGGGCTCGAGGTGCCGAAACAGGCGCCTGACATCAATCCCGAGGCCAAGAAAAAAGAAACCGACCATCGCGCACGACTTCGAGATCTCTTGCTCGAAGCCGCCAAGTTCTATCAGCGACGACTCAAAGATTCTCCGCATGCGATTGATTATTTGAAGCAGCGAGGGCTTTCGGGAGAGGTCGCCGCGAAGTACCACCTTGGCTATGCCCCCGAGGGTTGGCAGCCTTTGCAGTCAGTCTTTGGCGACTATCACAACAAAGACCTGGTGGATGCGGGCCTGGTGATTGAAGGCGAAGGTGGTAAGCGCTATGACCGGTTTCGAGATCGCATCATGTTTCCAATTCTGAGCGGCCGCGGAGAGGTTCTCGGCTTTGGTGCCCGCACGATTGGCAAGGACGAACCCAAGTACCTGAATTCGCCCGAGACTCCAGTATTTTCAAAAGGCTACGAACTCTATGGCGTCTTCGAGGCAAGACCGTCGATTCGCGCGGCGGGTCAGGTCTGGATTGTCGAGGGCTACATGGACGTGGTTGCGCTGGCTCAGCATGGCCTTGGCCATGCCGTGGCGACACTGGGTACCGCGACCACGCCACAGCATCTGCAGCAGCTGCTTAGACTGAGTGACCAACTGGTCTTCATGTTCGATGGTGATGCGGCCGGACGTCGAGCCGCCGCGAAGGCTCTTGAAATCGCGCTGCCGCTGGCTTCCGAGAAAAATCGGATGGACTTCGCCTTTCTTCCTGAAGAGCATGACCCTGACAGTTTTGTCCGTGAGCATGGCGCCGAGGGCCTTCAGGCTTGGGTTCGCAAGGCCACTCCGCTTTCAGCGTGGCTTTTGGAATTGGCCTCGCAGGGGCAGCAGCTTGATATCCCGGAGGGTCGCGCTGCAGCAGCAAGCGAGGCGCAGCGTCTTCTGAGTCTGATGCAGCCCAATGGCTTGCGCGCTCAGATCATGCGGGAGGTGATGCGCCGGCTTGACCTGACCGAGATGTCGCTTAGCTTCAAAACCAGCGCCAACGATCAAGGTTCAACTGGCATGGCTGCCGGGTCAGATCAGCGGTTCAGGTCAGCCGATGCAACAACGTCGTTCCCGCCTTCTGGGGCGGGATTCGGCGCGGGACTCGGAGCGGGCGCAGCGGGTTCAACGCGTTCGGGGTCGAAGTATTTTGCAAAAAATCGTAACGGAATCATGCCGATTCGGCTGCCTCGACCGGTGATTCGGCCTTTAGCGGAAAGGGTGTTGCAGATTCTTGTGCGCCGACCGGACTGGGTTGCAGAACTTGATGAGGGTTTCGAGGGCTATCTTGAAGAAATCTATGCCGATCTTCTTCGCTGGATTCTGGACAAGGCCTCAGCCACGGAGAGTGCCAATTTTGCGGTCTTGCATGAGGCGGCCCTGGCCGAAGGACGGGAACGGGGGTCAGACACGGTTCGGCTTTTTATTAAGCTTGCCCGGCCGGATGCCGCGCTTGACGAGCTCTTGGACACAGCTCCTGATCAGCTTCGGGCTGAGCTTGATCTGGCGGTCTCAAGACTTAAGATCCGCACCCTTGAAGAGGAGGCTGCGCGCCTTGCCGCCTTGGCGGCTTCCGACCCGGAGGCACGCCAGGGGCTGCAGCAGGTGCGAGCAGTCATTAAGCAGCTAAAGAACCCTGTCAAAGACACCCCCGAGAAGCCATAAGCTCTTGATTTTTAGGGGGTATTTTCGGTAAAATCGAGGGTTCGACAACCGGAAGGGGATGCGCTGTGAGTAAGCCAAAGGCCGCGAAAAAAACAAGTAACACGACCAAGCCCGCCAGTAAGCCCACCAAGCCCGCCAGCAAGCCCCCCGCGAAGTCTGTCAGTAAGGCGGTCTCTAAGTCTGTCGCTAAGTCTGCTGCTAAGTCAACAGCAAAAACGGCTAGCAAGGCAAAGCCTGTCAATAAGCTCATCAGCAAGCCCGCCAAAAAAGTGGTCGCGAAGTCGGCTTCGAAGCCGACCGGTAAAGCAGGCGGGAAAGTAGCTGCATCGACGAACGCAAAGAGTGCGAAGAAGCCTATCGCGAAGGTGGTGTCGAAGCCAGCAGCAAAACCAGCAGCAAAGCCAGTAGTCAAAGCGAAATCGATGAAAGCGACGAAGGCGGTCAAGCCCACAGTAAAGCCGCCCGCGAAGAAGACAGCAAAGAGCGCCCCCGCTGCTAAGAAACCAGCTTCGAAAGTTTCAGCCGTAAAAAAACCTCCTGCAAAGCCGGCAGCCAAGCCCACGGTAAAACAAGCGAAGTCTGCAGCGAAGGCGACAGCGAAGCCTGTCAGCAAGCCGGGCGCTAAAAAACCAGCAGCCACCAAGCCCGCAGTTAAAAAGCCGCTTGGAAAAAAGCCTGAGACCAAAAAAATTACAGCAAAGCCCGCGGGCAAACCCGTGACCAAACCGGCGACTAAATCCGCAGCGAAGCCGGCCAAGCCAGCCGCTAAGGCGCCTGCAAAAATACCAGTAAAAAAAGAGACCAAAGCTGAGGTCAAGCCTGCCAAACCAGCCGCCAAAGTTGCTGAGGCAAAACAACCCGAACCCAAAGCGGCCAAGCCTAAAGACGCTGAGCCCAAGATCGTCAAACCCAAGGGAAAGCCTGGCCGCCCTCCAAAGAAGTCCCCCGAGCAGATCGAAGCCGAAGCCAGTGGCCTTGATGACACCGTGATCGATGATGTGGACGGTTCCGATGTCATGGAGCCGCCACCTCCACCGAAAAAAGGCTCGGCCCGTCGAGCACGCGATCGTGTGCTGAAAGAGTTCCTTCCCGCCGGAGGTGCAGCCACCCCTGAAGAACTTGAAGCGCGTAAGACCAAGCTCAAGACACTTTTCAAGCTTGGCAAAGAGCGCGGCTACCTTACCTACGCAGAGATCAACGACCACCTTCCCGAGAACGTGGTCGAGACCGAGCAGATTGAAACCATCGTTGCCACCTTCAGTGACATGGGCATCTCGGTCTACGAGCAGGCCCCTGACACCGAAACCCTGCTGTTGACAGGTCATTCGCCTGCAGCCGACGACGACGACGCTGAAGAGCAGGCCGAGGCCGCGCTTCAGACCGTTGATTCAGAATTTGGCCGCACCACAGACCCCGTTCGCATGTACATGCGTGAAATGGGCACGGTCGAACTGCTGACTCGCGAAGGCGAGATTGTCATTGCCAAGAAGATCGAAGAAGGCCTTCGTGACATTGTGATGGCCATCTCCGCATGCCCCGTAACGATTGCCGAGGTTCTTGATTGCGCCAATAAGATTCGCGAAGGCACCATGCCCATCAGTGACGTGGTGGACGGCATCGTTGACCCCAACGCCCCTGAAGAAGATCTGCTCTCATCCACCGAAGCGGAATTTGCGGCCATTGAAGCCACCGAAGAGGTGGACGATGACGGCGCTGCCGCCGCGGCAGCGAACACCGCCCGTCTCGAAGAGCGCAAGGTTGCAGCTGCCGAAAAATTTGAAGTCATTCAAAAGGCCTATGACAAACTTCTGAAGACTGTTGAAGCAGACGGCTACAAGACACCTGCCTACAAAAAGCTTCAAGACACCATCAGCAATGAGTTCATGAGCCTGCGTTTCTC